>QHVW01000529.1 GCA_003223675.1 Acidobacteriota bacterium | reverse complement strand
TCCACGCCCCGCTCGATGGCGTCCGGTGGCGCCGCGGTGAAGCAGAGGCGGACGTGGGTGGGGTAGGGGCCGAAGCTCGGTCCGGGCGCCAGGAAGAGGCCGCGGTCCACACACCTCTCGAGGAACCCGCCGAGGCCCTTCTCATCGAGATGAGGAGCGACGTCGAAGAAGAGGAAGGTGCTCCCCAGCGGGGCCGGCAGCCCCAGCCGGGCCGCCACCTTCGTTCCCGTGGCCTTGTACTGCTCCCGCGCCTTTGCGGCCCAGGCGTCCCCGGGGCCTTCGAGCACCCGGCGGGCGGCGATCTGGGAGGCGGTCGGCGTGCTGTAGAAGCTGTGCAAGCCGATCTTGCGCATCTCGCGGACGGCCTCCCGCGGCCCGACCACGTAGCCGCAGCGGTTCCCCGCCATGCCGTAGGCCTTGGAGAAGGAGTGGGCCGCGATGGTGCGCTCGGGGGCGAATGGGCGGGTATAGGTGTGCTTCCCCTCGAAGACGTAGTCCTCGTAGACCTCGTCGGCGATGATCCAGAGATCCTCGCGGCACGCCCACTCGACCAGCGCCTCGATCCAGGAGCGGGGGATGATCTGGCCGGCGGGGTTGCTCGGGGTGTTCAGGTAGAGAGCCACGGTGCGCTCCGTCCGCCGCTCGCGCACCGCCTCGACGGCGGTCTCGGGGGAATCGGCCACGCCGAAGAAGGGGACGTCCACCGGCACGCCGCCGAACGACTGCACGATACCGGTGATCAACGGCCAGTGCGGCGCGAGCTGCAGCACCTCGTCCCCGGGGGCGAGGATCGCCCCGGCCACCGCCCCCAGGGCTCCGGTCGCGCCGGTCGCCACCAGGACGTTGTCCCGCTCCGTGGCCACCCCCGTGCGTGCCCGCACCCGCTCCACGATGGCGTCGAGCAGGGCCGGCATCCCCTGGGGCGCGGTATAGCGGTGCATGCCGGGGAATTCGGCCACGTGCAGGTCCTCCATCCGGCAGCCGGCCGGCGGCTCCATCCAGGTGTCCCCCACATGGAGAGGGAAGACCTCCCCCGGGTAGGTGGCGAGGCGATGGGCCAGCCCTGAATAGACCGAATCGGCGATGTGCTGGACGTTGGGCGAGAAGTGTCGAGGCATAGAAGGCTCCCGGTCGGGTCCGCAGATGGTACCGCCCGGCCGTCCAGCGGATCAATGCCCCCGGCCACAAAGCCATGTTTATCGAGTGAGGAAGCGAGCACTTCTTTACGGCACCCAGTGAGAAATTCGACCCGGCATGCGGTAATATTTCTTATCCAGCTATCCGAGAGAATCTCTTTGCGCGCTAATAAGCTCTCTCGCGCCGTTCTCGCCTGGGCGATCGCCCTGAGCGTGGGAAGCCTCCTCTTCGTCCAGGGGCAGGAGGCGGTGCGCAGCGCCGGCCGGCGGCTCGGCTTCCTGCCGGTCCAGGGGGCGCGGGGAGTCTACGTCAACGCGGTCTACCCGGGCGGGCCGGCGGACCGTGGAGGGTTGCGGGCCGGCGACGAGATCCTCGTTGCGGGCGGCCGGCGCGTGGGGGGCATGCTGGAGTATGGGGAGGCGGCCCGGCGGTTCGAGAGCGGCCGGCCGGTCCTGTTGCAAGTCGCGCGGGCCGGCCGGACCCTGGAGGTCACGGTCGTCCCCGGGATCCCGCCCGACTGGCTGCCGCTTCTGCTGAACATCCTGACGGCCCTGGGCTTTCTCGGCGTGGCGCTGCTCGCCCTGACTCAAGGAGCGGATCTGCGGGTCGGCCTGCTGTTCGCCTTCTGCGCCGCCGTGGCGGTGGAGATCGCGCTGCCCGTCAACGTCATCGGCCGGACGGTCCTGCTCGCCCTCTCCTTCTCGGGCTATTACCTGCTGACCGGGCTCCAGATCGCGGTCGAGATGCATCTCACCTCGCTGATCCCCGAGCGGCCGGGCTGGCTCCGCCGCCGCCCCTGGATCGTGCCGCTCTACTACGTCGCCGGCTGTGGGGTGGGCATCCTGAGCTGCGCCACCTATCTGAGCGAGCAGATCCTCAGTCGCCCGGTCTTCCCCTGGACCCTCGAGCAGGCCGAGCGCCTGCTGCAGGACGCCGTCTTCCCGCTCTGGTCTCTCGCGGTCACCCTGCTCCTCGGCTCCCAGGCGCTCCGCCAGACCGAGCCGCGGAAGCGCCAGCAGGCCGGCCTGGTGCTGGCGGCGACGATCCCCTGGATGCTGTTCATCGTCGCCACCGCGGCCCTCGACCTCGCGGGGCATCATCTGCCGGTCTGGACCATCACCCTCGAGACACTGATCCTGCTCTGCTATCCGGTCGCCTTCTTCGCCGCCATCTTCCGCTACCACCTGTTCGACATCGAGCTGGCGGTGCGGCGCGGCCTGATCTACACCCTGCTGACCAGCGCGCTGGTGCTCGTCTTCTACGCCGCCCTGGGGGCCGGGGGGGCGGTCTTCTCCCATTGGGTCGAGGGGCGGGAGTCGGTATGGGCCGTCTCCGCCGCGACGCTCCTGCTGGGGCTGCTCTTCTCGCCGTTGCGCCGCGCTCTCCACCGGGTGATCGACCGCCGCTTCTTCCCCGAGCGCTACGCCCTGCGGCAGCAACTGATCGCCCTGGCCGGCGAGCTCCCCGCGCTCGGCAAGCTGCCGCGGATGGGCAAGCACCTGGTAGGGCGGCTGACGTCGATCTTCCACGCCCGCTCGGCGACGCTGCTGATCGCCAATCCGGAGACCGGCCTGCTGAGCGTCCTCTCCTCCATGAGCGGAGCGATGGAGACCGGCGTCCTGTTCCCGCTGGACGACCCGGGCGTCGAGCACCTGCGGTGGGCCGGGCGCCCGCTGCCGGTCGGGCAGCTCACCTTCCGCAGCCCCGCCTTCGCCCATCACGGCCCCGAGCCGGACGGCCTGGCGGTGCCGCTGCTCAGCCAGGAACGGTTGATCGGCATCCTGATCGTGGGACGCAAGGACGGGAGCCGCCGGTCCTGGCCGGCCGAGGAGCTCGATCTGATGAGCCTGCTCGCCCACCACGTGGCCACCGTGTTCGAGAACGCCCGCCTCTTCGAGTCGGCCACCTACGAGGGGCTCACCGGCCTGCTCCGCCGCGAGGCCATCCTGGAGCAACTCGACCGCGAGCTCGAGCGGGCCCTGCGCTACGGCCGGCCGCTGACCATCGCCATGGCCGACCTCGACCACTTCAAGGACGTCAACGACCGCCACGGCCATCTGGCGGGGGACTCGCTGCTGCGGCGGATGTCGCAGATCCTCGCCGGCGGCCTGCGCAGCACCGACTGGATCGGCCGCTACGGCGGCGAGGAGTTCCTGCTGGTGCTCCCCGAGACCGGCATGGAGGGCGCCGCCGCCGTGGCCGAGAAGATCCGCGACCGGGTGCAGGGGACGCTGGTCCCCCTCGACGACGGCACGCCGGTGCATATCACGGTCTCGATCGGCCTCGCCGCCCTGGAAGAGGCCGCCGGCCGGGCCCAGGGCAAGGTCACCGCCCGCGACCTGATCGCCGCCGCCGACCGCTCCCTCTACGAGGCGAAGAACGGCGGCCGGAACCGCGTGGTCGCCCGGGTGGCGTAAGATCGCGCCATGAACCCCGTCCTCATCGAGGCCCGCCGGCTCCCCGCGGAGGGGCGGCTGCGCCTGACCTGGAACGACGGCCACGCCGCCGAGTACTCCTACAGCTATCTGCGCGGCTGGTGCCCCTGCGCGGGGTGCCAGGGGCACACCGGGCAGAAGATCGTCTACCACCCGCCGCTCCAGCCGGTCACCGCCGAGTCGGTGAAGCCGGTGGGCAACTACGCCATCTCGCTCGCCTTCTCGGACGGCCACGGCACCGGCATCTACCGCTATGAGTTCCTGCGCGAGATCTGCCCCTGCGACGCCTGCGGCGGCTCCTCGCTGGCCGACGTGGCCACGTAGCGCTCCCAGTCCTCCGGGGTGTTGAGGTTCAGGAAGATCGCCGCCGGATCGCCGAAGCGGGCGAGCTCCTCGCCTTCCAGCACGCGCACGGCGAGCGGCTCCTCGGCCAGGCGGTGGAGGGCCAGCAGCCCCCGCTCCACCCGCCGGGCGAGCGCGGCGAGCGCCGCCGGTCCGTAGAGGGCGGCGAGCGGCTCGAGGCCCGCGGGACCGCGCGGGACCGTCCAGTCGGCCCTTGTTAGACGCGCCAGCTCCCCCAGCAGGGCGGCCGGCACCCGCGGGAGGTCGCAGGCGAGCACCAGCAGCGGCCGTCCGGGCCAGGCCGCCGCGGCGCCGAGAATGCCCGCCGCGGGGCCCCGGCCGGCGCCGTCCGCCAGGGATGGCAGGCCTGGAAGCAGGCCGCGCCCGCCGTCGGCCACCGCCACCTCGGCGCAGACCGCCGCCAGCCGCCGCGCCGCCAGCTCCGGCAGGGTACCGTCAGAGAGCGCCAGGCGGGTCTTGTCGCGCCCCATGCGGCTCGACGCGCCGCCGGCCAGAACGATCCCTACGGGCACGGTGGAGAGGGGCCCCGTGCTACCATCCGTCGCGGTTTTCATGGCAAAGGAGAATCCTTCAATGAACGTGAGCATAGCCCCT
>QHVW01000528.1 GCA_003223675.1 Acidobacteriota bacterium | reverse complement strand
CGGTGAAGTCCTGGAGGAGGACGCGGGCCGGCATGAAGGCGATCTCGCGCGAGGGGACCTCCTTGGGGTCCCAGCGGGCCAGGGACTCGATCTCGTCCGCGGTGACCGCCGCGCCGTCCTCGCGGCGCAGCAGGTTCTCGAGCAGGATGCGCAGGGCATAGGGGAGGCGGGAGACGGCGAATCCCCGCTTCTCCAGCGCGTCCAACCGGGCCATCTGGAGCTCGCGCCCACCCGCCCGGAGGGTCGCGCGGCTTCCGAAGCTATCGTTCATGGGACTTGTCTCTCCTCAGGATCGCTCAAGGGGGTGGCGCGGGCGGCCCCGCGCCGGTCCCAACGATATAACAGCTGCGCGGATTTCTCCCAGAGGCGGGGAGCCGGGGTAAGATGGGGCGCATGTCGGTGAGCGGCTCCGATCTCTCCACCCCTGTCCTGCTGATGGCGATGCCGCAGGTGCTCGACCCCTTCTTCCACCGCAGCGTCGTCCTGCTCCTGCATCACGAGGAGGAGGGGAGCTTCGGCTTCATCCTCAACCGCCCCACGGGGATCAAGGTGAGCGAGATCCTGAAGGGGATGGACGTCGGCTGGTCCGGGCGCGAGGAGGCGGTGGCCTACTTCGGCGGGCCGGTGCAGCCGAACCTCGGCACGGTGCTGTTCGCCCCCCTCGTCCCCGACGGCGGGCCCGAGGACACCGCCACCGAGGTGCTCCCCGGTGTGGCGCTGACCCAGCACATCGGCGACCTCTCGCGCCTGGCCGAGGCGCCGCCCGACCAGTTCCGGCTGATCCTCGGCTACGCCGGCTGGGGAGAGGGGCAGCTCATGGAGGAGATCCTCCGCAACGACTGGCTGACGGCGCCGGCCAGCAGCGAGCTGATCTTCGCGCCCGATCCCGAGCAGATCTGGGGCGCGGCCCTGCGGTCGGTCGGCATCGATCCCGCCGTCCTCCCCTCCTGGATCCTGGGCCGGGACACCGAGGATTCGACGAACTGAGGCCGCAGCCGGCGCCTCGACCGAGCCGATGAAAACCGTCCACCACCGATCGGCCGGCGGACTGGTCGTGCGCGGCTCCAGCATCCTCCTCATCTCCACTCAAGGCGGCCGCCGCTGGCAGCTCCCCAAGGGGCACATCGAGGAGGGGGAGACCCCCGAGGAGACCGCCGTGCGCGAGGTGCGGGAGGAGACGGGCGTCACCGGCCGCGTGGTGGCCCCCCTGCCCGGCGTAGAGTACTGGTTCGTGGAGAAGGGGGTCCACCGGGTCCACAAGCAGGTGGACTACTTCCTGCTCACCTACGTCAGCGGCGACACCGCCGATTTCGACTCCCGCGAGGTCTCGGGGGCCGAGTGGTTCTCCTGGGACGAGGGGATCTCCCGGCTCAGCTTCGAGAACGAGCGCCGGGTGGTCCAGGAGGCGCGCGCGATCGTCCAGCCGGATCGCCAGGCCTCCGGCCAGACGGGATAAGATCGGCGGCCGGGAGGGGAATCCACATGATGCGAGCCCTGCTGCAGATCGTGCTGAACGGCGTGGCCGTCCTGGTCGCGGCCTACCTGGTGCCGGGCATCTCCTATACCGGCAGCCTGCTGTCGCTGTTGCTCGTGGGCCTGGTGATCGGCCTGGTCAACCTGATCGTGAAGCCGGTCGTCACCGTGCTCTCCCTTCCCCTGATCGTCGTCACCCTGGGGCTGTTCTACCTGGTGATCAACGGGCTGATGCTCTGGCTCGCCGCCTGGCTCCTCCCGCACACCCTGCACGTGAGCGGCTGCGGCCCGGCGATCCTGGGCGGGCTGGCGATCGCGCTGGTCAACTGGCTGGTGCGGGCGTTCACCAAGGAGTCGTAATGGCGCGGACCGGCATCACCCCGTCCCAGGCACGGCGGGAATCGAAGCGGGCGCGGCGGGAGCGCGCGGCGGAGATCCTGGCGCGGCTCCGGCGGGAGTTTCCGCGGACCCGGATCGCCCTCGACTTCCAGAGCCCCCTCCAGCTCCTGATGGCGACCGTCCTGGCCGCCCAGTGCACGGACCAGAAGGTCAACGAGGTGACCCCGCCGCTCTTCCGGCGCTATCCCACCGCCCGCGACTTCGCCGCGGCCGACCTCGCGGAGCTGGAGGAGATGGTCCGCCAGACCGGCTTCTACCGCAACAAGGCGCGGGCCCTGAAGAATCTCGGTATGACCCTCGTGGCCGAGCACGGCGGCGAGGTGCCGGACGCCATGTAGCCCCTGGTGGCGCTCCCCGGGGTGGGGCCGAAGACGGCCAACGTGGTGCTGGGGAACGCCTTCGGCCGCAACGAGGGGATCGCCGTGGACACCCACGTCCAGCGCCTCTCCCGCCGGTTCTTCCTCACCGAGGAGGAGGACCCGGAGAAGATCGAGCGGGATCTGGTCGCGCTCCTGCCGCGCGAGGAGTGGACGCGCTTCGCCCTGCTGCTCCAGGATCACGGCCGGAAGACCTGCAAGGCCCGCAAGCCCGAATGCGCCGTCTGCCCGGTGGCGGACCTCTGCCCGTCGGCGGAGATCTAGAGGAGAGATCGTTTCGAGGAGGACGTTTCTAGGAGGACCGATGATCGCAGGAAAGATCGCCGTCGTCACCGGCGCCAGCTCCGGCATCGGCGCCGCCGCCGCCCGGGCGCTGGCCGGGGCCGGCTTCGAGCTCTGGCTCGGCGCCCGCCGCCTCGACCGCCTGCGCGAGGTCGGGGAGCCGCTCGGCGCCCACGCCCTGGAGCTGGACGTGCGCGACGCCGGCAGCGTCGAGGCCTTCGCCTCCCGGCTGCCCGCCGCCGTCCACCTGCTGGTCAACAACGCCGGCGGCGCCCTGGGGCTCGACCGCGTGGAGGTGGCCCGGGACGAGGATTGGATCGGCATGTGGGAGGCCAACGTCCTGGGCGTGATGCGGGTCACCCGCGCCCTGCTCCCCGCCCTGCGGGCCTCGGGGGACGGCCACGTCATCAACCTCGGCTCCACGGCCGGCTTCGAGACCTACGTGGGCGGGGCGGGCTATACCGGCAGCAAGCACGCGCTCAAGGCCCTCACCCGCACCCTCCGGCAGGAGCTGGTGGGGGAGCCCATCCGGGTGACCGAGGTGGCCCCGGGGATGGTGGAGACCGAGTTCTCGCTCGTCCGCTTCTTCGGCGACGAGGAGCGGGCGAAATCGGTCTATCGCGGCATGCAGCCGCTGACCGCCGAGGACATCGCCGACTGTATCGCCTGGGTGGCTACCCGCCCGTCCCACGTCAACATCGACGAGATCGTCGTCCGCCCGCGCGACCAGGCCACCTCCACCATGGTGCACCGGCGGGAGCCCGCGAAGCCGCAGACTTGAGCCCCCGGACGGCCCTGTCGCTCCCCGTCTCCCTGCTCTGGGCCCTGCTCTGGGCCCTGCCCTGGATCGGATGCTCGCGCAAGAACCTGACCACGCCGGAGCTCTACGCCACCTACTGCGCCCGCTGCCACGGCGAGCGGGGGGAGGGGAAGGGCGACAACCTCACCCTCTACCCGCGCCTCGACCTCCTCACCTCGCCCATGGTGCGGCGCGGCGACCGCGCGGCGGTGCGCCAGCGCATCCGGGAGGGGTACGGCCCGATGCCCGGCTTCGCCCGCCGGCTCGACCGGCAAGAGGTCGAGCGGCTCGTCGACCTCACCTTCCAACTCGGCAATGCCAAGGAGAGACCGTGACATGGACCCGCAACGCCTGAAGGACGCCTACCAGAAGCTCCAGAGCCTCGACGAGCGAATGACCCACAAGGTCCGCCCCGCCCGCGGGGGAGCCCTGGTCCGCCCCACCCCCGAGCAACTGGAGGTGGCGATGCGCGACCTCGCCAACTACACGATCGAGCTCAAGGAGGTGGTCCAGGAGCTGTTCCTGGCGATCGCCGCGAAGCCCGCCGGCTCAGGCTCAGGTGGCTCGTAGGAAAAAGACTTTTCTGGCTCCATGATTCTGACTTGACAGGTCATTTTATTTTGGCCTAGACTTTTCCCATGCGATCCATGGGAATTGCGGAGCTCAAGGCATTGCTTTCCGAAACTCTCGCCCGGGTGAAGAGGGGCGAGGAGGTCCTGGTCACCGAGCATGGGCGCCCGATCGCCCGCCTCCTGCCGCTGTCGTCGGCGTCGCCGGCGGCGGCCACCCAGGAGCTGGTGCGGGGGGGCCAGGTCAAGGCGCCGGAGAAGCCGCTGGACGAGACGTTCTGGCAGCTCCCGCGCGGCGAGTACCGCGTCCCTCCCCGGCGCCGGTCCCTGGACGACCCCGAGGATCCCGGCCTCTGGGGGGAGCTGCGGGAGGCCGTCTGAGGTTCTGGGACGGCTCGGCCCTCTTGGCGCTCGCCGTGCGGGAGCCCGCCTCCGAGAGAGTCGAGCCCCTTCTGCAGCGCGATCCGGAGATGGCCTTCTGGTGGGGGGCGCCCCTCGACTGGTGGGAGGCCCTGCTCGCCGCCCGGCGCCGGCAGACGATCTCCGCCGCCGACCTCCAGAGGGCCCGGGGG
>QHVW01000527.1 GCA_003223675.1 Acidobacteriota bacterium | reverse complement strand
ACGTTCCCCCGCTTCCTCGCCGATTGGGAGGCCGGACGGGCCGAGCGGGTCTACCGGCCGGCGGCCAAGCCGGCGATCACCCGGACGCCGGTTCCGCGCTTCGATCTCCTCGACCTCGGCGCCTACTCCTCGATGGCGCTCCAGTTCTCGCGCGGCTGCCCCTTCGACTGCGAGTTCTGCGACATCACCAAGCTCTTCGGACGAGTGCCGCGGACGAAATCGAACGCGCAGATGATCGCCGAGCTCGATCGTCTCCACGAGATCGGCTGGCGCGGCCCGGTCTTCCTCGTCGACGACAACTTCATCGGCAACAAGCGCGAGGCGCTGCGCCTGCTGCCGGAGATCGCGGCCTGGCAGCGCGCGCGGCGCTATCCGTTCGAGCTCTTCACCGAGGCGAGCGTCAACCTGGCGAAGCTCGAGCCGCTGATGGACGCCATGGTGGAGGCGGGGTTCGCCATGGTCTTCCTGGGCATCGAGAGCCCCAACCCCGAAGCCCTGAAGCGGACCAAGAAGACCCAGAACATCGACAAGGGGGACGATCACTATCTCCTCCACGCCGTGCGCACCCTCCAGCGCAAGGGGCTGGAGGTGAGCGGCGGCTTCATCCTCGGCCTCGACGGCGACGGCCCGGAGGTCTTCGACGCCCAGGTCGAGTTCATCCAGGAGGCGGGCATCCCGCGCGCCATGGTGGGCCTGCTCACCGCGCTGCGCGGCACCGACCTCTACGATCGCCTCGAAGCCGAGGGGCGCCTGCTGGGCGAGTCGAGCGGCAACAACGTCGAGATCGCCCTCAACTTCCGGCCGCAGCTCGATTCGCGGGTGCTGATCGACGGCTACCGGCGGGTGCTCGCGTCGCTCTACGATCCCGGCCTGCGCAGCTATTTCGCGCGCTGCTGGACGCTGCTGTCGAGCCTCGGCCCGCGGGTGAGCGGCCAGCGGCGCCGGTTCGGGACGGACGACCTGTTGACCGTCCTGCGCTCGGTCCGGCGCCAGCTCTTCTCGCGCCAGGGACCGGCGTATGCCGGGTTCCTCCTCCGCACGCTCCTCCGCCGGCCGCGCCGCTTCCCTCAGGCGATGACTCTGGCGGTCATGGGCCTGCACTTTCAGAAGCTCACTCTTCAGATCCTGGCCGCGCACGATTTCCGCGAGGCGGCCCGCGAGGGCTACGAACGGGTCGAGAGGGAGGCGGCTGCCGCGGCGATGTCCGGCGCCGCTTTGCAGACGGCCCTCCGCCGCCACGCCGACGAGACGCTGCGGCGCCTGCGCCAGCTCTATCGGCGGCTGCGGCCGGAGCTCCGCCAGGGCCTGCTGCCCGACTGGAGCACCCTGGAGGAGGCGATCCGCGCCTGTGTGCGCGAGGTCCCCGTGGGGCAGCTCCTGCAGCGGTGCGGGCTGCGTCTCCGCGAGTGTTTCGCCGCGTCGTCGTGGCGGAGCGCCCTGGCGGCACAGGGGTATGCCCTGGCCCGGCGCTGGCAGGACGACGCGGTACCGCGCACGCTCGCCGTGGCGCCGCTCTCCGAGCAGGGGAAGCTGCGGCGCTCGCTGGAGCGCTATCTCCGTGAGCTGGGCGTGCAGGTGACGGCGGCCGGCGAGCAGATGGCCCAGCTCACGCAAGAGGGGCTCCACCGCTGGCTGGACGAGAGCGGTGCTCCCGACGGGCTGTTGGGCTACCTCCGCGCCGTCGGACGCCGGGTGGACACCGTCGTGGTGCCGCTCGGCGCCGAGCTCGCCGCCTCCGAGGAACGGGTGCAGGTGCTGGCCGCCCGCCAGGCGGACGAGGCCACCCGCATGCCGCACCTGGTCTGCGTCCGCTGCGAAGCGAGCCCGCGGCAGCTCCGTGAAAGCCTCATCGAGCTGGGCATCGCCCTCACCGGCGACGCCGGCCGCGCCGCGGTCGCCTTCGACCGCGCCTTCGCGCTGATCTAGGCCAGGATGCTCCAGGATCTCAAATACGGTCTCCGCCGCTTGCGGCAGAGCCCCGTCTTCACCTTGATCGCGGTGCTCGCCCTGGGGCTGGGGATCGGGGCCAACACGGCGATCTTCAGCCTGCTCGACGCGGTGGTCCTGCGCCCCCTCCCCTACCCCGATCCCGGCCGCATGGTGCGGATCTGGCTCCACTCGCCGGAAGAGGGGCTGGACAAGAGCCCGTCCTCCGTTCCCCGTCTGCGCATGCTGCGCGACGCCGGGCTGTTCGCCGCCCTCACCGCCTACCACGAGGAGGCCTTCAACCTCACCGAACGCGGCGACCCCGAGGTGCTCCTCGGCGAGCGGATCGACCGCGAATTCTTCGACGTCTGGGGGATCGCGCCGCTGCGCGGGCGCCGCTTCAGCGCGGCCGAGGACCAGAAAGGGGGCGCCGACGTGGTGATGCTGAGCGCCGGCTTCTGGCGGCGGCATTTCGGCGGCGATCCGGGCATCGTCGGCAAGACCATCCGGCTGGAGGGGAGGCCCCATACCATCGTCGGCGTGATGCCGGACATCCTCCGCTTCCCCTTCCGGACCGTGCAGGTCTGGCTGCCGCGGCCCCAGGAATTGGGGATGCTCATCGAGAGCGTGGTCGAGCGCGGGGCCGGTTTCCTCGACCTCGCGGCGCGGCTCAAACCGGGGACCTCCCTGCGGGCCGTGCGGAAAGACACCTTGCGGGTCGACGACCATTACGCCAAGACCTTCCCGTCGAACCTCGACGCGCCGTTCCACTTCGCCATGGCGCCGATGGCCGGTGAGCTGGTCGGCGGCGAGGTGCGCTCCCGGTTAGGCCTGCTGCTGGGCGCGGTGGCGCTGGTGCTGCTGATCGCCTGCGCCGACGTGGCCAACCTGCTGCTGGTGCAGGGGTTGGCGCGGCGCAAGGAGGTGGCGATCCGCATGGCGATGGGCGCCAGCGCCGGCCGCGTGATCCGCCAGCAGGTGGCCGAAGGGGTGGTCCTCGCGCTGCTCGGCAGCCTGGTGGGCCTGGCGCTGGCCTGGACGGGATTGCGGCTGCTGATCGCCTCCCACCCCGCCAACCTGCCGCGGCTCGACCAGGTGGGGATCGACGGCCGCGTGCTCTTCTTCACCCTCCTGCTCTCGCTGCTCACCGGCGTGCTGTTCTCGCTGATCCCGGCCCTCCAGAGCCTGCGCGCCGGCGCGGCCGCGCAGCTCAAGGAGAGCTCCCGCGGGTCCACGGCCGGCCCGGGACGCGCCCGCGCGCAGGGGCTGTTCGTGGCCGCCGAGGTCGCCCTGGCGCTGGTGCTGCTGATCGGCGCCACGCTGCTGATCGAGAGCTTCCGGCGCCTCTCCGCGGTGGACCTCGGATTCAATCCCGCGAAGCTGCTCTCCATACAGATCGCGCTGCCCGCCACCAAATACCCGGACCGCGGCCGTCAGCGGGCCTTCTACGAGACCGTGCTGGAGCGCGTGCGGACGCTCCCCGGCGTGGAGTCGGCGGCGATCACCGACTACCTTCCCATCCAGGGATCGGCGCAGGCGCCCATCTACGCCGAGGAGCACCCTCCCGCGACGCCGGCCGACCGCACCTACGCCTTCATGATGAACGTGAGCCCCGGCTTCTTCCGCACCATGGAGACGCCGCTGGTGAAGGGGACCGATTTCGATCCCCGCATGCCTCCCGACGCGCCGATCACCGCCGTGATCAACGAGTCGATGGCGCGCCAGTACTTTCCGGGCCAGGACCCGGTGCACAAACGGCTGATCCTGGGGAACTATCCGGTGGAGGTCGTGGGGGTGGCGCGCGACGTCCAGCAGCTCGGCCCGGAGGTTCGCAACACCCCCGGCTTCTTCCTCCCCCTCCGCCGGCACGGGGAGCTGCCGATGCCGGTGATGCACCTGCTCGTGCGCACCACCCTGCCGGCGGAGCAGGTCGCCGCGAGCATCCGCCGCGAGGTGACCGCCGTCGATCCCGAGCAGCCGGTGGCGGACGTCGAGACCCTGGACGCGGTGGTGGCCGACGCCCTGGCCGGCCGCCGCCTGACCATGAGCCTGCTCTCCGGCTTCTCGGCGGTGGCGCTGCTCCTCTGCGCCCTGGGGATCTACGGTCTGATCGCCCATTCGGTGACCACCCGGCGGCAGGAGATCGGCGTGCGGATGGCGCTGGGAGCGCGGCAGGATCAGGTGCTGACCGTGGTGATGCGGCAGGGCTTCCGCTGGGTGCTGCTCGGCCTCGCCGCCGGCCTCGCCGCCACCCTCGTCTGCCTCTTCCCTTTCAAGCGGTGTGAGATCGCGGCGGCTAGTTTTGCGAAGAGGGTGGCACCTCTCTCCGCGCGACAGCCAGCACCTCGGCCGGCCTCGACGCACTGGCGCGCCAAACCCTCGTTACCCCCCCTCGCAAACCCTTATGGTTCTAGGGCGAATTAGTTTTGGACCCGATTTTCCGTCTTCTGAGGGTGTGAGAGCCAAAACACGACGACCCAAGCCCCCTCATGCCAGACACGATCATGGCTACAAGCGCCTCTTCTCCCACCCCCAGGCCGTGGCGGAGCTGATCCGCGGCTTTCTCCGGCCGGACTGGGTCGCGCGCCTCGACCTTTCCACCCTGGAGCGGGTCGGCAACGACTTCATCAGCGACGACCTGCGGGAACGCCAGAGCGACGTCATCTGGCGGATGCGCTGGAAGGACGAGAGCGAGGCGTGGCTCTACCTTCTGCTGGAATTCCAGTCCACCTCCGACCCCTTCATGGCGGTGCGGTTGCTGACCTATGCCGGTTTGCTGCTCGAGGAGATCATACGTAAGCAGAAGCTGAAGCCAGGGGCCGGAATCCCGGTGGTCCTGCCCGTCGTGCTCTACAACGGCAAGCGCCCATGGCGAGCCCTCCACGATCTCATAAGCCTCTGCATCAAGACCCCTGGAAGCCTGCGGCGCTACTTGCCCCGGCTGTGCTATCTGCTGCTGGACGAGGGCCGCCTGGACCTGGACCGGCCGGAGCTGGCGCGGAGCTGGATGGCAGCCCTATTCAGGATCGAGACGTGTAAGAAACCGAGCGATCTCCCACGCCTGACCCGCGAGCTGGCCCGCCTGCTTCCGGATGGCGGTCCGGAGCTTCGCCGGACCATCGAGATCTGGTTGCGGGCCGTGCTGCGCAGGACCTTCCCTGGCGTTATAATTCCACGGATGGTTGACTTCTCAAAGAGGGTCGCCAGGAGGGCCGCCAGGAAGGCATGCGCCAGATCCTGCTGCAACAGATGGAGCGCCGCTTCGGACCCCTCCCGGAAGAGAAGCGGAGCCGGATCGAGGCCATCACCTCCCCCGCCCAGCTCAAGCGGCTGGCGGACAAGATCCTGACCGCGAAGTCTCTCCAGGACATGGGGATCTGACGGCTCAAGGTGAGCCCTCCCGAGATCCCTGAGGCGCGGCGTGGGCGGAAGCGGCCGGTCAATTCACCTGAATCGAGCAGGCGAGATTGGCGGCGGAGGTTCCCGTCCAGGTGACGATGATCTGCGCCGGGTTGGAGGGGTAGGGCAGGCCGGTCGTCATCTGACTGCAATTCGGGTACAAATGATCGGGATCGATCTCGCGGGCCCAGACGCAGCCGTCGACCGAGCTCCAGAGATATAGACAACGATGAATAACTCTTGCCATACGTCTCCAGGCGGTCTATACTAGGGTCACTTTCGTAGTCTATCGCAGTGCGTAGCGAGTGCCCTGAAGGTGCCCATGGATGGGCCCGCGTCCCTTGTGAGGAGTGTCGCCATGCCTACTGCCGTAATGTTCAAGAGTCATCAATGTGGTCAGCAAGTCACCAGTCTGGAGCTGCCGGATATCGTCCACTTGCGGCTGCAAGGGACGGTCACGGTGGAGGAAGCCAAGAGCATCAACGAAGCGCATCTGGAGTACGCGCAGGACGTCAGCCACTTCTTCTACATGATCAACCTCGAGGACCTCGGCGATCTGCCCGCCGCGGCCCGCCGAGAAGCTTCCTCGGTCCTCAAGGTCCTGCCCGTCCGCGGCACGGTGGTCTGCAATGCCCCGTTGCGCGCCAAGGTCCTCGCCAAGCTGCTGCTCACCGCCGCCAGCCTCTTCCGCAAAGGTGAGGAAGGCAATCCGATCCTCTTCGCGGACTCCGAGGAGGAGGCCAGAGCCTTGATCGACAAGCGCCGGCAGCACGTCCGCGAAGCCGCGGCGTAGCGGCGGCCTGGAGGAATGACACAGGGGCGCGGCATGCCACGCCCCTGTGCTGGATCAAGCTTCAGTGGCTCTGGTCGTACGCCTGCAGAGCGCTGGCCCGGAAACGGGCGGTCTGGGTCACGTTCAGCACGCCGGCCGTCTGGATCTCCCCCAGCGCCTTGTCGACGCACGCGGTGTAGGCCGTGCGGCTGGGCCACTTGATGCTGAAGTCGCACGGGATCTCGGGGAAGCGGACCTTTTCCCCCGCCTGCACCGAATAGAGGCGGTTCTTGACGCCGCCCTGCCACTGCACCTCGACCAGGCCGCGCCGCGACTTGGCGAGGCCGAAATGCGCCAGCAAACTGTCCTCCGAGGCGTGGCTCGAGCCGCCCAGGATCGGCTGGGTGGCCGTGCCGCCGCCCACCCGGGTGAAGCGGACCACCGCGCCGATGCCGTCCCGGTTGTTGTGGCCTCCCGTGGTGATCCCCACCGTGCCGACCGTCTGCACGTTGACCCAGTTGTTGCCGTTGCCGCCGCTGTTGAGCTCGATCGCCAGGGTGCCGGGCAGGAGCGGCACGCCGCTCCACTGGAAGGTGCCGTCCCCCTGCGGGATCCACGAGGGGATGAAGCTGGCCGTGCCCTGGTAGGGCCCGCCCGGGCCGAACGGGTAGGCGATCGCCGGGAAGAAGGGCGCCCCCTCGACGTCGGAGACGGAGACGATGTCCTCGAAGCCGTCGCCGTTGAGGTCCCCCGTGGCCACGCCGTGGTCGTTGCGCCGCCGGGAGTCGAGCGAGCCGTCGTGGGCGGCGAGGTCGAGCCGGAAATGGGCATGGCCGTCGTTGTGGAGCAGCGAGCGGGGGTTCGAGCGCTCGACGATCGGACCCGCGTCGTAGCCGCCGTAGGAGACGATGTCGAAGTTGCCGTCGTTGTCGTAGTCGATCGCCGAAGCGCCCCACCCCCAGCCGGAGGCACCCAGCTCCGGGTTGACCCCCACGTCCCGGAAATGCCCCTTGCCGTCGTTGAGGAACCAGCGCGACGTCATGTCGCCCGTGGCGTACGGGAGCCCGAACAGCTCCATGATCCAGTCGCCGATGTTCGTCACGTAGAAGTCGAGCGTGCCGTCGCCGTCGAAGTCGGCCACCGCGAACCCCATGTAGTCGCCGGTCTTGGTCAGGCCCGACGTGGCGGTGACGTCGGTGAAGTGCCCCTTGCCGTCGTTCTGGTAGAGCCGGACGAAGCCCCGGTTGAAACCGCCGTAGTGGAAGGAGGGGATCGTCCCCTGGTCGTTGGCCGTCAGGATGTCGATGTCGCCGTCGCCGTCATAGTCGAACATGGCGACACCCCAGGTGATGTTGCGGATGTTCTGGATCCCCGACGTCGCGCTGACGTCCTTGAAGCGGTTGCCGCCCATGTTGATGAAGAGCTGGTTGTATTCGCTGAGCGCCCAGGGCTCGACGATGATCGCCGCCTTGGACTTCCAGTCGAACGTGTGGGTCACGAAGATGTCGAGCAGGCCGTCGCCGTTGACGTCGGCCATGGCGCAGGACGCCGGATCGAGGTCGGAGTCCCGGCCGATGTCGCTGCCCGCCAGGTTGCTGATGTCGATGAAATGCCCGCCCTGGTTCTCGTAGAGATGACTGGACCCCTTGCGGCCCAGGACCAGCAGGTCGGGGTCGCCGTCGTTGTCGATGTCGCCGAAGCAGACGCCGGTCGAGTCCTGCTCGGTGGCCGCGGCGCCGGCGGCGCCGGGGACCAGCTCCAGCGAGAAGTGCCCGTCCTCGGCGAGCCGGTTGCGGTAGAGGGCGTTGTCCTTGCCGGGACCGTTGGTGACGTACAGGTCGAGATCGCCGTCGCCGTCGTAGTCGAGGAGGGCGACGCCCGGCGCGCCGTAGCTCTTCACCGGGTAGTCGAGCAGCAGGGTGCCGAGATCGACGCGGCCGCGCTGCCGCAGCTCGTCGGCCAGCGCCTTGGTGGCCGACGGCTCGCGCTGGTAGGTGATGCCGTTCTCGGGGGTGGCGAAATTGTGGAACGTGACCCCGCCCAGAGGCTGGGCGGAGAGGGGGAGCGCCGCGGCGGCCAGAGCGAGGCCGACGACGGCCGAAACGAGGATTCGGTTCATGGTCGTGGTCTCCTCAAACGGTGATCTGGGTGCCGTCGAAACGGGTGAACGTGGAGCCGGAGTAGGTCTCGGGGTAGAGCGCCCGCTGATCGCGCAGGATGCTGATCGCCAGCTCCTCGCCCAGGTGCAGCGATTCCCTGGCGTCCGAGCGCCAGTGGACGCCGGCGATGTTGCGGCCGGTGGCGATGTTCGAGGCGAGCTTGTTGAGCTCGCCGCCGACGGTGAGCGGCGGCCCCTGGTACGGCTGCAGGGCCAGGCCGTCCGGCGTGGGTACGACCGGCTGGCTGATGATGAACCGCTCGTCGTAGAACCACTTGAGGATGGTCACGCAGGCGCCGGCCACGGTAGCGTGGCCCGCCGTGTAGGACGGATGGGTCGGGGACCCCTCGGGGAACGCCATGGGCATCAGGCCCGTGCCGTTCTTGCTGAGCACCCGGCTGACCACGTTCGACTCCAGGATGTCGCGGTGCAGGGCTCCGGGGTAGCGGTTCGACTTGAGCTGGTGGTGCACCAGGCCGCCGAAGGCCTCGGGACGCAGGCGCCGGTGGACCTGCCACTTCTGGTGCCACGTGAGCTTGAGCGCCCGGGTCGCCACCTCGCACAACAGGGTCTTGATGTGCGGTCCGCCCCAGCAGGTGAAGCCCACCTGGTTGCGGACGGCGAAGTAGGGATTGCCGGGGTTGAAGGGCGCCCCGGTGCCGCCGTCGGTCTCCGCGTCGAAGACGTTGGTCGGCGAGCCGAGGATCAGGCAGGCGGTGAAATACGCCTGGAACAGGACGTCGACGTGGACCCACTCGCCGAGGTCGCGGCCGTTGCGGAGGTGCCGGCGCACCGGATCCGGACGCGAGAAGACCGAGCCGAAGCCGTTCTGGCTGTCCAGCCAGTCGGAATACTGCGTCAGGTGGTCCAGGCCGGGGAGCTGGGTCTGGATCTTGCGGTCGATGTACTCGGCCCCGAACGGGGTCGGGAGCCA
The DNA here is from genome assembly GCA_003223675.1 of Acidobacteriota bacterium. Lineage (GTDB taxonomy): Bacteria > Acidobacteriota > Thermoanaerobaculia > Multivoradales > UBA5704 > DATARR01. The sequence goes on along the minus strand of QHVW01000527.1, from coordinate 3,486 downwards.
GAGGAACTGCGAGACGTAGGGGCCGTCGAGACAGCCCGGGAGCGGATCGCGGAACAGGCTCTGGGCGGTCACCTTGCCGTTGACCCGCGGGCCCTTGAAAACCGACACGGCGTTGAGGTCCGCCACCGCCGCCGCCACGTCCGGATGGTCGGCGTAGTCGAGGAAATCGACGTCGCGCAGTTGGGACATCCAGTACAGCTCGACCCCCTCTCCCGCCTCTTCGGCGCTGGCGAGCGCCGGCGCCGGCGGCGCCGTGATGTCCCAGGCGTCCATCCCCTCCAGCTCGAACGCCAGGCCGCCCATCGGGTTGGTGAGCCGCCGCCCGCCGCTGGTCCGGATGGCCGCGTAGTCCGCCGCCTCGCCGCTGTCGACGGCCTGGAGCAGGCTCTCGTAGGCGTTCGCGTCCACCTCGCCGAACGCGTTGTGCGGCAGGCCTTTGGAATAGTTGCCGATGCGGTTGGGGTAGCGGTCCTCGTCACCGTTCGAGGTGTGCAGGACCAGCGGCTGCCTGCGGTGCGCCTTGGCGGCTTGATAGCGGATCTGGTACGCCGCCTCGCGGCGGGCCGCCGCCTTGGCCATCTCCGGAGACTGCCTTGCGGATTCCGCCAGGACCTTCTCGGTGTCTTCGGCGAGCTTCGGGAGCGCGCTCGCGCTCGCGGTACCGACCGTCAGCGCGACCGCCGCGCCGCCGACCCCGCCCAGGAACTGGCGGCGGCTCAGCGGCCCCGGCGGGCCATCCCCTCTCTTCCCCTTCTCTTCTCCATTCATATCCAATCTCCCTCTCGATAAGGGCCGTCGCCGGCCACACGGAGGCCCCGCGGGGGCGCAGCCCAAGATAGGAAGGCTCCAGGCTTTCTCGGCTCGGAAGCTAGGTAGAAACTGTGCTCTAGGCAGAGGCCGTGTCCCTAGGGTGCCGTCAACCGCGGAAAGGGGGACACCTCAGAGCGATCCGGCGAGGAAAAGATCTTGCGCAGCACTTCCGGGCGTTCTATACTGGGGGCCACATTCGAAGGCTGTCGCAGTATGTAGCGAGATACGGTGCCAGGCACCCATTGATGGGCCCTGGTTCCTTGTGAGGAGTGTCGCCATGCCTACTGCCACTATGTTCAAGAGCAGTCAAATCGGTCGCCAATTCACCGCCCTGGAGCTTCCGGATATCGTCCACTTGCGGCTGCAGGGGATGGTCACGCTGGAGGAAGCCAAGCTCATCAACGAATTGCACTTGGAGTACGCGCAGGACGTCAGCCACTTCTTCTACCTGATCGACCTCGAAGGCCTCGACGATCTGCCCGCCGCCGTGCGCCGGGAGGCTTCCAGCGTCGTCAAGATCCTCCCCCTCCGGGGTACGGTGGTCTACAACGCCCCGTTGCGCGCCAAGGTCCTCGCCAAGCTGCTGCTCACCGCCGCCAGCCTCTTCCGCAGAGGGGAGGAAACCAATCCGGTCCTCTTCGCGGACACCGAGGACGAGGCCAGGGCCCTGGTCGCGAAGCGGCGGCAGCGCTTCAGCGAAGCCGCGGCGTAGCCTGACCGGCTTGCGCCGCCGCTCACCTGCTCAGGGCCTGGCCGGCCAGGAGAGGGCGGGATCTCCGTTGCGCCGCATCCAGGCGGCGAGGCGGGAGCGCAGGTCGCGCAGCACCTCCTGCGCCGCCGGGTCGGCGATGAGGTTGCGCGTCTCCGCCGGATCGGACGCGAGGTCGTAGAGCTCGTCGCCGCGGGCCGGGTCCTTCCAGACGATCAGCTTGTGCGTCGGGGTCCGCACGGCGCGGAAGGCGAGGCGGCCGAAGCTTTCGCTCTTCTCGTCCGACCACTCGGAGAAGGCCTCGCGGATCGCGAGCTTGCCGGCGAGCGCCGCCACGAGGTCGCGTCCAGGCCAGGAGTCGGGCACGGGGAGGCCGGCGAGGGAGAGGAGCGTCGGCGGCAGGTCCAGGCTGGAGACGGGAAGATCCGAGACGAGCGCCTTCGGCAGCCCCGGCCCCGACAGCACGAACGGGACCCGCAACGAGCTCTCGTAGGGGACCTGCTTGCCGTTGGCGCCCGAGTCGGGCCCGCCGATGCCCCGCTCGCCCATCATGTACCCGTTGTCGCCGAGCAGGACCACGACCGTCCGCCCGGCGAGCCCGGTCTCCCGCAGCGCCGTGAGCAGGCGCCCGAGCTGCTCGTCGAGATGGCTCACCGCCTCGTCGTAGTGACGCCAGTCGTTGGCCCGCACGTCGCGCGGGAAGCCCGGCGGCAGGAGCTCCTCCTCGCGGCGTCCGGCGTAGAGACTTTCGATCCGCGCCGGGTTGGGCTCGTAGGGATAGTGGGGCGCGGTGAAGCCGACCCAGAGCAGGAACGGCCCCTCCTGGGCGGTTTTGCCGCGCAGGAAATCCACGGCGCTGTCCGTGAAGATCTCCTGCGTGAAGCCGGCGACGCTCTCATGCTGGTCGGAGATCCCGTGGACCAGTTGGGGATCGCGGTAGTCTGCGCCGCCTTCCGGCAGCCAGGTCCGCACCTCGTCGAAGCCGCACTTCCAGGGCGGCGGGGGGACGTGCCACTTGCCCACCACCACGGTGTGATACCCGGCATCCCGCAGCAGGCTCGCCACCGTCGGCCGCCGGCAAAGGGTCTCGGCGACCCCGGGCTCCTGGTATTTGGTCGAATAGACGCCGTGGCGGTAGGACAGCAGGCCGGTGAGCAGGCTGGCGCGAACCGGATGGCACTGGGAGACCGAGACGGTGGCCTGGCGAAAATAGACGCCCTCCCGCGCCATCCGGTCCATCACGGGCGTGATCACGGCGGGATTGCCGGCCGCGCCCAGGGCGTCCCACCGCTGGTCGTCGGAGAGCACGACGACGAGGTTGGGGCGCGACGGAGCCGCGGCGCCGGTTGAGGCGAGCGGGCGCGGAGCGCGATGCCCAACCCCGGCGCAGCTCAGCTCGGACAGGAGAAGCACCGCCATCAGGACCCGCGTGCTGCCGGCTCTATGCCCCATCTCCATCTCCCTCCCTTGCGTTCTTATACGCACCGCGCCCGCGGAGCGTCCGTGGCCCGGAGCCGGAGGGAGAGATCAGATCAACCCGCGCGCCGCGAGCTCCATTTTCAGATAGGCGTAGTAGATCGGCGCCGCGATCAGGCCCGCCATGCCGAAGGCCGCCTCCATCACCAGCATCGCCAGCAGGAGCTCCCAGGCCCGGGCCTTGATCTCGCTCCCCACGATGCGCGCGTTGAGGAAGTATTCGAGCTTGTGGATCACCACCAGGAAGATCAACGCGCCGAGCGCCGCGCCCGCGGAATACGACATGCTGACCACCACGATGACCGTGTTCGAGATCAGGTTGCCGATCACCGGCAGCAGGCCGGCGAGGAAGGTCAGCACGATCAGCGTCTTGACGAGCGGCAGCCTGACGCCGGCCAGCGGCAGCAGCACGGCCAGGTAGAGGGCGGTGAGGGTGGTGTTGAGCGCCGAGATGCGCACCTGGGCGAAGACGATGCGGCGGAAGGCCTCGC
>QHVW01000526.1 GCA_003223675.1 Acidobacteriota bacterium | reverse complement strand
GCTGCTCCGAAACCGCAATCTCCTCCGTCTGAAGTTCCGCCGCCAAGTGCCAATCGGCCGCTACATCGCGGATTTTTACTGCCACCGCTACAAGCTCATCATTGAGCTGGACGGCTCCGTCCACGAGGATTGCCTTCAGGCGGCTCATGACAAGAACCGAGACCTCTATCTGAGAACCCTCGGGCTCACGATCCTTCGCTTCACGAACCAGCAGGTCTTCGGGGCTCCTGGCGCCGTGCTCCAAAAGATTCACGAAACCGTCGGGTAAGGCTTCTCGTGCGCCCGCGGGACCGCCCGGGACAACGGACCATCGTACCCGCCGCAAGCCCCCCACTCCCCAAACCCCTCTCTCCCATCCCTCCACCCACCCCTGCCGGGGAGAGAGGGGCTTCAAAAGGGAAATGCCCTCCACCATGGACGGTCAGCCGCCCAACGCCCCGTTCATCCTCCAGGGTCGATGTCAGGAAGAGCTGACCACTCCCTCTTCTCCCCGGCAGGTGGGTGGAGGGATGGGAGAAGAGGGCCGGGGTGATGAGGGGCCAACCGACCGGGAACGCCAACCCCCGCCCCTTGAGATCGTAGATCTTCGGCGACAGGGCCAGGCAGAGCGCCCGGTCCTTGCCCGGCGGGCGCTCCGGCTTGAAGACCCAGCGGTCGCCCGCGGGGCTCGCGGCGAGGTGACCGGGGACGAGCGGCCCGGCGGCGCAGTCCCCCTCCCGCACCTGGAAGGTGAGGGGGGTGACGTTGAGCACCGGCCGCGAGAAGGCCACGGTGACCGCGCCGTCCGGCCCTCCCGCGCCGACAGCGGCCACGGCCAGGGGCGGATCGGGCGGCGGCGGCGAGACGGCGGGGAAGCCGATCGGTATCCGCGTGTCCCCGGTCCCCTCGCCGGGATTCTCGCCGGTGGTGAAGCGCCAGGCGATCTCGCGGCGGGTGCAGTTGCCGTGCAGGTCGCAGACCCCAGAGCTCACGCGGGCCGTGTAGGTGCGGCGCGGCTCCAGGAAGACCTGGTGGGGGAAGAGGGCCCAGGCACCGTCTCCCACCGCGTCCACGAAGGCGGGCACGGGGTTGCCGGCGTCGTCGGTGAGGGTGAAGGTGGAGGCGTCGATCCCCGTCACCGGCTCGGAGAAGAAGGCCTTCGGCACCACGTCGCGGGCGAGCCCCTGGACGCCGTCGCCGGGATAGGTGCGGGCGGCGGGTGGGATGGTGTCCACGGCGCCGCCGCGGACGTCGATCACCAGGCTGCGCACCTCCATGGGCACCGGCGGGGCCCCCTCGACCACGGCCGGCTCCACGGACGGGATCCGGCCGTCGCAGAGGCCGCCGAGGACGCAGGGCTCGAGCTGGCGGTCGCCGTTCAGATCCGCCAGGTTCCCCAGCAGCTTCTTGGCCACCACCCCCTCGAAGGACTGATAGTAGACGGCCGCCGTCACCGCGATGGGCCCGCGCGTGCCGGGGGGGATGATCGGAAGGAGTCATCCCAGACGTCGCCGTCGTGGTCGCGGTCCTCATAGACCGGCACGCCGCGCGGGTTGCGGCGGTCGATCGCCTTCCCCTGCGCGTCCACCGGCACGCCGTCGCCGTTCACCTTGAGGTTGAGCGGCGTGGCGTAGGCGAGCTCCAGGGTGGGGCAGCCGTCACCCAGGGAGGCGATGGCCTTGAACTGGACGGCGTAGGGGTCGGGCGAGCCGGCTGGGAGCTTCCACTCCTTGCAGCGGGGGTAGTTGGGGTCCGCCATCTCCTCGCGCGTCAGATAGCCCACCCCCCTGGAGGCGCGCTTCCAGTGCGAGTCCCAGAGGTCGAGCTCGCGGCCGGAGTCGAGATCGAAGGCGCGCACCGCCACCCAGGCGGCGCGCCCCTCGGGGAAGCCGGAGGGGAAGTCGTGGCCGCTGCCGCTGTTGGTCACCGTCACACGCAGGGGGGCGCTGCCCCCGGGATCGGCGGTCTGCGGAGCCTTCAGATCGAGGTCGAGGACGTTGCGCAGGCGGTCCCAGGCCAGCCGCGAGTGCTGGGTGATGGCGCCGCGGGACGAGACGTTCTCGAAGAAGGCGTTGTGGTATGGGCTCTTCTCGTCCGCCGAGGTGAAGCTGTAGATCGACAATTCGGGGTAGGGCTCGGGGGCGCCGGTCTCGGTCACGTCCGCGCCGGCCAGACGGGTCACGAAGGTGTTGCCGCCGATGAAGTGGTGGCTGAAGGCCGGCGTGCGCTCCGGGCCGTCGTTGGCCAGACGGCCGGCGCGCGGCGGCGCCGCATGGCCGTCCGGATAGAGGGTCTGGGCGGTGCCAGGCTGGCCGAAGTCCTGCTGCATGTGGCAGGTCTGGCAGTCGCGCTTGAAGCGGGGATCGAAGTTGCGGTTCCCCGGCCGGTCGGCGTAGCGGCTGGTGGCCCATTCCGAATAGGTGCGCTCGATGGGGAAGCCGCCCACCCAGCGGCCCAGGCGGTTCTTCACCGTCAGCGGATTGGTGACGTCGTGGCAGGCGGCGCACATCTCGGCCCGCTCGTGGAGGGCCTGGTAGTACCCCTCGTGCCCCGAGCGCTGGATCTGCTGGTGGGGGAGATCGGTCTTGAAGACGCCGCTCAGGTAAGCGTCGCGCTGGTCCTTGGGCGGATGGGCGGCCAGCGGTCCCACGTACTCCGGGAAGACGATGGCGTGCGGGGAGAGCTTGTAGGCCCCGGCGCCGATGGCGTACCCCTGGGTGGGGGAGGCCGGATCGGGGACGGCCGTGCGGTCCTGCTGGCTCTCCGGCTGCAGCTTCGCCCGGCTGGCCGTGCCTGGCACCGAGGGGTAGGGGGTGCCGGACTTGTGGGCGTAGCCGGTGAAGGGCATCTCCCGGGTGTCCGTATAGGTGTGGCAGATGGCGCAGAAGATCCCTCGCTTGCCCGCGTCGGTGTTGCGGAAGTGCGACTCCAGGGTGGCGAAGGCCAGGCCGGTGCCGTTGTCCGTAGTTGGCCGGCATGTGGCACTGAGTGCAGAAGCCGTCGAGCAGCGAGCCGGGGCGGGTGGTTGTGGCGGTGCCGGTGCCGGTGTCGAAGGTGCTGGCGCAGCCGCCGCCGGCGAAGGGGTTGACCACGGCGCGCTCCGTGCCGTCCGGCGGCGCCGGCGCCTCGCAGCTCCCCGCCGTGGAGGTCTGCCGCGAGGCGAGCAGGAAGGCCGCCCGCCAGCCCGGATCGCGCCAGGAATTGGACATCATGGAGCCGTTCCATTCGCTGAAGATCTTGGCGTGGCAGGTGGCGCACTTGCCGGGGTTGTGCGCCCCCTCCCAGGCCTCCTCGAACGGGGGCGGGAAGTGGCGCGCCTCGGCTACGTCATAGGGCGCCGCCTGGGGCAGACGGTTCGGGAGCTCTCCCGACTGGGGCTGGGACTGGCGGGCCAGGGCCACCAGGCCCACGCAGGGGATCAGGGCGAGCAGGGCCAGGGCCCAGCGCTTCAGGACGTGCCTCATAGATCCTCCAGCAGATATTCCAGAACTCTCGTCGAACCAGTGCTTGACTGGCTCGCTTTTTGGTCAAACAAGCACCCACGCTAATGGGTATGGTGCGATCCGGGTGATTTAGCGGGCCACCGTCGACGCGGTTCCCCATCTTTTCTGGATTTCTTCTGGAGGACATGGGCAATGATTGCGACGAATCTATGGGGTAGGTCTCGGTGTGTCTTCCTGCTCGCGGCGCTCGTCGCGGGCCCGGCCCTCGCGGCCGGCTTCGATCCGGCTTCGACGTTCGAGGTGCAGTGCAGCGGCTGCCACAGCGTGGGGCGGGGGGTGGTGGTGGGGCCGGACCTCTCGGGGGTGACCGCGCGCCACCCTCCGGAGTGGCTCCACGGGTTCATCCGCTCGTCCCAGGGGATGGTCAAGAAGGGGGACGAGGTCGCCAAGATCCTGTTCGGGAAGTTCGGCAAGGTCATGCCCGACCATGACTTTTCCGACGAGCAGATCGACACCCTGCTGAAGTTCATCGCCTCGGGCGGGCCCAAGCCGCCGGCCCGGTTCCGCCTGGCGCGGACGGCGACGCCGGCCGAGATGGCGCACGGCCGGGCGCTGTTCACCGGCGCGACGCGGCTCGCCCACGGCGGCCCTCCGTGCAGCGAGTGCCACAGCGCGGGGGCTGAGGGGGACTGGCGGGGCACGACCCTGGCGGCGGACCTCACCCGGGTCTATGAGCGCTATCCGGACGCCTGGCTGACGCGGGCGCTCCTGGAGTCCCGCTATCCGCTGATGTCGGTCTACCGCGACCAGCCGCTGACCGACGAGGAGGCGTTCGCCCTCAAGGCCTTCCTCTACAAGAGCTCGCGCTCGCAGGCCCCGGCCGCTCCGCTCTCCTCCACGGTCCCCCCGTTCTTCTTAGGGGTCGGCGGCTCGGGGATCGCCCTCTGGCTGGCCCGGCGGGGGGCGCGGCGGCGGCCCGGAGGGGTTGAATGACGCGCGACCTCCTGCTCTACGGGCTGTACCCCTATCTTGCCGTGGCGCTCCTGGTGGGCGGCACGGCCTGGCGCTATTTCGCGGTCAGCCGGCGGGAGGGGCTGGTGGCGGCGCGGGAGCGGAGCGCGCCGCTCTACCACGGCTCCGGTGCGTGGCGCTGGGGGATCGGGTGCGTGCTGCTCGGGCACGCCGGGGCCTTCCTGGTGCCGCGCTGGCTGCTGGCCTGGAACCGGGTGCCCGTCCGCCAGACGCTCCTGGAGGCGACCGGCTTCCTGCTCGGCGTCATGGCCTTCGCCGGGCTCCTGCTGCTGCTCCGCGAGGCGCGCGGGCGCTGGCCGTTGGCGGATTTCGTCCTCGTGCTCCTCCTCCTCACCTCCCTCGGCTCGGGATTGGCGTCGGCCAGCCTCTACCGCTGGGGCTCCTCGTGGTACGCCCTGTCGCTCCTCCCCTGGTTCAAGTCGCTGCTGCGGCTGGCGCCGGACATCTCGCTGGCGGCCGGGCTGCCGCCGTCCGTCCGGCTCCACGTGCTCTCGGGGCTCACGGCGGCGGCGCTGCTCCCTTTCACGCGGGCGGTGTACGCGCTCTCCGGGCCGCTCTTCGACCTCCCCCGGAAGATCGCGGCGTTGCGGGCGAGCCGTTGGGCGATGGCCGGGATGGAGGCCGCCATGGCGCTGCTGACCGCCTTCTTCCTGATCGGCGCCTTCCAGCGGGTGGGGGTCAGTCAGGGGTACGAGCCGGCCCAGCCGATCGCCTTCTCCCATCGCATCCACGCCGGCGACTTCCACATCGCCTGCCAGTACTGCCACTTCGCGGCCGAGAAGAGCCGCCACGCCGGCATCCCGCCCGAGGGCGTGTGCATGAATTGCCACTCCAAGCTCAAGGTGACCTCGGCCGAGATGGAGAAGCTCAAGGAGGCCGTCTCGCAGCGGCGGCCCATCCGCTGGGCCCGCATCCACCAGTTGCCGGATTTCGTCTTCTTCAGCCACAGCCAGCACGTGCGCGGCGGCCGGGTGGCCTGCCAGCGGTGCCACGGGCCGGTGGAGACCATGGAACGGGTGCGTCAGGAAGAGCCGCTGGTCATGGGCTGGTGCCTCGACTGCCACCGCCGCGAGGGGGTGGCCACGGCCGCGATGCGCAACGGCCGCCAGCTCCACCCGGCCATCGGCGGATTGGATTGCGGTAAATGCCATTACTAAAGCGCTTGGGGGAATCGACATGCTCAAGGACCTTGAAGGAGCCGAGGGGCTCGGGGAGGGCTGGGATTTAGGAGAGGCGAGCCGGAGAGATTTCCTGAAGCTGATGGGGTTCAGCCTGGGCGCCGCGGCGCTGGCGAGCTGCACCCCCATTCCGGAGCGGCAGGCGGTGCCGCCGCTCACCCTCGCCGACGGGGCGCCGCTGCCCGGCGTCGAGACCTGGTACGCCACCACCTGCGGCGGCTGCGGCGCCGGGTGCGGCCTGCTGGCCAAGACCCGCGACGGCCGGCCGATCAAGATCGAGGGGAACCCGTCCTCTCCGGTCTCCGGCGGCGCCACCTGCGCCGTGGGGCAGGCCGCGGTGCTCTCGCTGTATGACGATCAGCGGCTCAAGGGGCCGCTCCTCCACGGCCGGCCGGCGTCGTGGGCCGAGGTGGACGCGTACGTCGCGCCCCGGCTGGAGGCCATCGCCGCCCGCGGTGGGCTGGCCCTGCTCACGGGCACCCTCCACGGCCCCTCCACCCGCAAGCTGATCGCCGACTTCCTGGCCCGCCACCCCGGCGCCCGGCAGGCCGTCTGGGAGCCGGTCTCCCTCGCCGCCACGCGGGAGGCCAACCGCCGGAGCTTCGGCCGCGCGGTGGTGCCGGGCTATCGCTTCGACCGGGCGCGGGTGGTGGTGGGACTGGAGGCCGACTTCCTGGGCACCTGGCTGTCGCCGGTGGAGATCGCCCGCGCCTGGGCGCGGAGCCGCCGGCCCGAGAGCGGAGGGCCGCTGCCCCGTCACTACCAGATCGAGTCGGGGATGTCGCTCACCGGCGGCAAGGCCGACCGGCGGCTGGCCGTGCTCCCCTCGGAGCTGGGGCTCGCCGCCCTGGCCCTCGTCCGCAGGGTGGCCCGCCGGGCCGGCGAGGCCGCGCCGGACGCCCCCGATCCCGCCGTCGATCCCAGGATCCTCGACGCCGTGGCGGACGACCTCTGGAATCACCGCGGGGAGTCGCTGGTGGTGAGCGGCGTCAACGATCTGGCGGTCCAGACAGTAGTCAATCGTCTGAGCTTCCTGCTGGGGAACGTCGGCCATACGATCGACCTCGGCCGCCCCTCCCAACAGAATCAGGGGGACGAGATCGCCGTGGCCGAGCTGATCGCGGCCATGGAGCGCGGCGAGGTCCAGGGGCTCCTCCTCTGGGGGGTGAACCCGCTCTACGACCACCCCGAGGCCGCGCGGATCGCCCGCGCCCTGGAGAACGTGCCGCTCAAGGTCTCCTTCGCCGAGCGGCTGGACGAGACCACGGCCCTCGCCGACGTGGTCGCTCCGGACCATCACTTCCTGGAGTCCTGGGGGGACGCCGAGCCGGTGGAAGGGTGCTTCGGGCTGCGCCAGCCGGCCATCGCTCCCCTCTTCGACACCCGCGCGGCTCCGATGAGCCTGCTGCGCTGGATGGGGGAGGAGCAGCCGGACGCCTACCGCCATCTGCGGGAGCACTGGCAGCGGGAGCTCTTCCCCCGCCGGTTTCCCCACCAGACTCGCTGGGCCAGCTTCGACGACTTCTGGGACCACTCGCTCCAGGACGGCGTGTGCGAGATCGCGCCTCCGGAGCCGGAGCCGGAGCCGGGGCCGGCGCCGGCCCATGACGCCGGGGATCTGACAGCCGCGGCGGCGGCGATCGTCGCCGCCCATCAGGAATCCCGCGGCCAGAAGGGCTACGAGGTCCTCCTCTACGAGAAGGTCGGGATGCGCGACGGCCGCCATGCCAACAACCCCTGGCTCCAGGAACTGCCCGATCCGGTGAGCCGGGTGGCCTGGGGGAACCAGATCGACCTCTCCCCCCGGATGGCCGCCGAGCTGGGCCTGGAAGAGGGGGACGTGGTGAAGCTGCGCCACGGTGCGACCACGCTGGAGCTGCCGGTCCGCTTCCAGCTCGGCCAGCCGCACGGGATGGTCGCCGTGGCCTTGGGGTATGGCCGCACCCGCGCCGGCAAGGTGGCGGACGGCGTCGGCGCCAACGCCTTCCCCCTGGTCGCCGTCCGCGACGGCTTCCACCGCAACTGGGCCGCCGGCGCGCGCCTGGAGAAGACCGGGTATTCCGAGACCCTGGCCGCCGTCCAGCGCCACAGCTCC
>QHVW01000175.1 GCA_003223675.1 Acidobacteriota bacterium | reverse complement strand
CGAAGGTCGTTACTGAAATTGGTTTTGCGAATAGTTCCTCGGGCGATCTCGCGGCGGACTATTCAACCTGTTACGATGCTCAGATGAGAGCTTTGGCCTACTCAGTCAACGCGAGCGACGAGCTTTACGCGCCTTCACAATGCATCCCCGATCTCTACCAACCTCCGCCGCATGTTTTCGAGGACAACTGCCCGGTGCTCCTCGATCTCGCGCAGAACGGCTTCCATCTGTCCGGACCCGATCCTGCCGTCCGCTTCGATATCGATGCTGACGGCGTGTTGGACAACATCGCATGGACCCAAGCTGGAGGGGATGATGCCTTCCTTTGCATGGACCGCAATCACAATGGCGTCATCGACAACGGAAGCGAGCTCTTCGGTTATGCCACCCCTCTTCTCACAGGAGAGCCGGCGAAGGTCGGGTACCGTGCATTGGCCGAGCTCGATACGCTTGCTGCAGGAGGCAATTCGGATGGGGTCATCGACTCCCGTGATTTGCTGTTCCATGAGCTCTGCGCCTGGATCGATAAGAACCGGGACGGAATAAGCCAGCCTGATGAGATCTTCACCTTGGACCAGGTCGGGGTCTCCTACCTTGAATACAATTACAAGCCGATCCGGTTGTTTGACTCATATGGAAATCTCTTTCGCTACATGTCCCGCGTAGGTATGCGGACCCCAGGGGGAGGAGTGACTTTGTGGCCCACGTTCGATGTGATTCTCGGCGAACGCTAACGTAGCTCACGCGAACGGCATCGGCTGCAGGCTCAAGCGTGCCACGCGGAAAGTGCGGAGCATCGTGGCGATGGCGTGGCGGGCGAGGGCGGGCAGGCCGGGCTCGGCGTCCAGGGCCAGCTCGGCGAAGCGGAGAAGGCCTCCGGTCGCGACGATCAAGGGGGCTTCGTCGGGGAAGGCTTTACGGAGGGCTTCGGCGAGCGATTCGATCTCGGCGGCGCGTCCGGATTCGGCGAGCACCAGGCCGAGATCGATCGAGACCAGGGCGGCCTCGGCCGGGCTGGGCTCCAGGAAGAGCCTGAGGCGGACCGACTCCAGCATCTGCAGCGCCTCCTCCCGGTCGCCGAGCCGGCCCAGCACGCGCGCTTCGAGCCAGGAGGCGCGGAGCAGCTCTCGCGGATCCCCGATCTCCGACAGCAGCCGCCAGGCCTCCCGCAGCTTCATCCGCGCCCGCTCCATCTGGCGCCGCTCCGCCAGACAGACGGCCGCGGAGAGCACCACCCGCAGAGCCAACGCGGGCCGGAGCTCCCGGCTCATCTCCACCCAGCCGTCCAGCAGCGAGGGCAACGGATCTCCCAGGCCCCTCTGCTCCATCTGGAGTAGCCCCAGGAGCCCCCGGCAGCAGGCCACTTCGGGGACAGACTCCTCTTCCCCGAACAGGCGGATCGCGTTCCGCAAAAGGGCGTCGGCTTCGTCGGGCCGTCCCTGCTCCCAGCGCACCAGCGCGGCGATCCGGCTGTACAGGGCGCGCTCGCCGGAAAACTCCAGGAAGGGCGCCGCCTTGGCCAGCATCGCGTCGGCTCCGGTCACGTCCTGCCGCAGACGCCGCGCGTTGGCCCCCAGACCGAAGGCTCTGGGCAGGGCCGCCACCGCTTCCGGCTCGTCCTCGGAGAGCGTCGCCGCCAGCCGGGCGGCCAGATGGGACAGGTCTTCCGCCCGCGCGGGGTCCGCGAGTTGGGCGTCCTGACTCGACTCCAGGAGCAGGTCGAGCAGATCGAGACTCTGGAAACGCTCCTGGCGAAGGAGCCCGGCTTGGCGTTCGGGCGGAGCGCTCGTGAGCTCCGCGAAGAGATCGCCGGCCTTCTTGCGGCGCCGGTCCCGCTCCGCCACCTTCTCCGGGCTCAGATCCAGGTTGCGCCAGATCTCGTCGTACGGCTCCCCCTTCGTATCGTCGTCATCCAAGAGGGGACCTCATCGCTCGTCCGGCTCCTGGATCTTCGCAACGCAGGCCGCCGCCGTCAGGAGATCCCGGATGGCCGGGCCGATGCTGTCGAGGAGGACGCAGCCGAGGATCGACCGCAGCTCCGTCACGGCATCCATCTCCTCCTCTCCCCGGTCGGGCAAGGCCGGCAGGCTCTCCTGAAAGGCTCTCAGCCGCTCCTGGACGTCCTTCAGCCCCGAGACGGCCGGCAGGATCTGCTCCTGGACGGCCGCCTGGAGGTCCAGCGTTGAATCCTCACGCTTTTTCATAATGGGTGGAGGATACGAGCCGCGGCAGCTTGCGTTGACAAGCAATTTCCACCTCCCTGTAAGCTATACTCGGGGTGTCCACCTTTCGGAAAGCCGTGACCGTTCGGGCGCGGCGCCGAATTTTTGTCGTAAAGACGAGTCGAAGGGATCTTTCAACCCTGAAGCGATCCGGGAGGGCCTCATGCCGCGAGAGGGAAAGAAGCCGCCGTCGTCGCAAGCTCTGGCGCTGTTGTATCTGCGCTCCAAGCGGGACTGGTCGCAAAAGGAGCTGGCCGGCCGGCTGGGCTGGGCCGACGACAAGCAGGTCTCCCGCTATGAGAGGGGAGGGAGGGAGCTCAGCCGCAAAACGCTGGAAACGGCCGCGGAGGTCCTCGGATATCCGCCCGAGGCGGTCGAGGCGCTGCTGTTCATCGGCCACTGGATCGAGCCCGGGGGCTTGGAGGAGCCTCCCCTACCGGAGCCCCTCTCTCCCGAGGTGCGACGCTCGATCGACCGCTCCTGCCTCACCCTGGCGTGGTCGTTCCTGGACGGCTGGCGGGCGGAGCTGGTCCGGGCCGTCACGAGAGTGAAAGTGGAGATGTCCCGGCGGCAGGCGCAGGATCTGTGGGCGCGCCTGAAGTCCGCTACCCGCCAGGATCGGCGCGAGGCGGTGGCCAACTTGCCGGAGTTTCAGAGCTGGGCCTTGGCCGAGTTGGTCTGTCATGAAAGCGAGAAAGCGGCGGCCCACAAGGTGGAGACGGCTCTGGAGCTCGCGGATCTGGCTCTGTACATCGCGGGCCGGATACCTGGCGAGGAACGCTGGCGCTCACGGGTGGAAGGCTACTGCTGGGCCTATCTCGCCAATGCCCGCCGGGTCGCCAATGACTTCGTGGGGGCTGATAAGGCGTTTGCCCGGGCCTGGGAGCTTTGGAAAGCTGGAGCCGCTGTCGTCCCCGGGATACTTGCCGAGTGGCGTTTGCTGGAACGTGAAGCGTCTCTTCGCCGAGCGCAACACAGATTTCCAGAAGCGTTGGATCTATTCGAAAAGGCTAAAGTCGCGAGCAAGGGCGAGCCGCTGGCCACAGCCAGAATTCTCCTCAATAAAGAGCACATTCATGAACAGACGGGAGATGTCCAGGCGGCACTTACAACACTTCGGGAGGCAGCCCCTATCGTAGAAGAATTGGGCGATATCCGATTACGCTTCGTGCTCCTCTTCAAGATGGTTAACAATCTTTGTCATCTCCAGCGCTACGGGGAGGCAGGAGTGTATCTGCCTCAAGTGCGGGAGTTGGTGATCCAACTAGGTAATGAGATGGACCTTATCCGGGTGGTTTGGCTGAGTGCTCGGGTGGCGGTTGGTGAAGGACGGAGGGGGGAGGCGATTGCTGATTTGGAGCAGGTGCGCCAGCATTTCACGGCTCGAGGTCTCGCCTACGACGCAGCTCTGGCTTCTACGATGCGGCCTTGGCTTCCCTGGAGCTTGCCGTCCTCTATTTGGAGGAGGAGCGCACGGTTGAGGTGCGAAATCTGGCCCGTTCAATGGGTTGGATTTTTCAGGCTCAAGGGATTGCTCGGGAAGCTCTGGCAGCGCTCTCCCTTTTCCTGGATGCCGCCCAGCGGGAAACCGCCACCGTCGATCTGGCAGCCGGTATCCGCCGAGCTCAGCGGAATCGTGGCCGAAGGATCAGAAAGGCACCGGCCGCCTGGGTCGACCTGACAACCTTCTTTCGTCCGCAAGGCGGGGTGGCGGTCTCCGTGGTGGCCGCCCGAGGCACCGACGGGGTGACTGACCGGAGTCGAGGTGGTAACGCATCGGCCGCCTGGATCAATTTGACACCCCTCCTTCACCCACCCCCCTGTGATGAATTTCCAGGCGAGGCTGAGGACATCCGGGATCCCGATCCCCACGGAGGCACTCGCCGGTGGGGTGCCCCCAGGCCGGGGAGCGGCGGAAGCCCAGGAGGCGATCAGGAGGAAGAGGACGGCGAGGAGGACGATGCGGCGGGGAGAGATGTAACGCATGACGGGCTCCCTGGAGAGCGCTCCGGCGCGGGCCACCATGACCCGGCGGGCGACTCTCCGGAAAAGGTGGACCCGTCGAACATAACCTATGTAGGTGAGAAAATCCCTACCGAAAGAACCTGTCCGGGCAAGACGGCACGCCTTCCCATCCCGTAGACTCTCTTTCGGAGGACTCTGATCATGCTGAACAAGACGGAAGAGCCGAGCACCCTGCCTCTCATCGTGGTCTTCCTGCGCTTCCACGCCCGCATGACTCAGGCGGAGCTCGGGGAGGCGGCGAGTGTGGAGCAGGGCCTGATCTCCCGGTACGAATCCGGCCATCAGCAGCCGCCGGAGGAGACCCTGAAGCGGATGGCCAAGGCGGTGGGCATCCCCTGGCCGCTGGTGATGTACCTGCGCCGCGTCTACTCGGCGATCCTCCGGTTGAGTCAACGGCAGGGGCCGATGGCCGACCTTGCGGTGGAAACGCTCGAAGAGCTCCTGGATCGCATGCTGGTGGCCCTGGCCCCGTATCTGGCGGAGATGAGCTCGAGCCTGGTGGTGGGGCGGCCTCCCGAGCAGATGCGCTACGAGGCGGAGCAGATCTGGGAGAACCTCAAGGATCTCCCCATGGGCCGGCGGCGGCGGATTCTCGAGCTCTCCGTGGATACCGCAAAGAGTTGGGCGCTGGCGGAGCGGTTGTGTGAGGCGAGCCTGCAGAGGGTGGCCTCCGAGCCGGAGGACGCTCTCGGTCTGGCGGACCTGGCGCTGGGCATCGCCCGTCAGGTGGAGGGCGAGGAGCCCTGGCGCTCAAGGTTGCAGGGGTACTGCTGGGCCCACATCGCCCACGCCCGCCGGGCGGTCAAGGATTTCGCCGGCGCCAAGGCGGCGGCGGCGCGCGCCTGGAAGCTCTGGGACGAGGGGGGCTTCTCCGACGGCGGGCTTCTTTCGGCGGCGCGGATTTTCGAGCTGCTGGCAGAGGAGGGGTCTCCGGGGGGCTCCGCGGCCTCCGGTCTCGTCTCATAGGAGCCTGCACGGCAGCTCAAGAGGCCTTCGGCCGAGAATTCCGGTGCCCAGGGCGTTCGAGGCACCTTCTCAGAGAGCCACGTTCGCGGTATGTTCGGAGACGACTCGGTTTCCCCGTTTGACCGTTATGGTGTAGCTTGCCAAGCGCTTTCCCCCATCCACATTGGCCGACAGTGAGACCACGGTGTCGGAGTCGGAGAGGGTGGACTCTGCGGTCGCCGTCTGGCCCGCAGGCATCTTCAAGATTGGGCCTGCCAACACCTCGCCGGAGACCGCATCCTTGACCTTGGCCTTGAGGACATAGACGTTGTCTCCATTGGGCTGAATGGAAACTTCCGTCGAATAGGTGGCTGGTCTCTCTCCGGCGGCGCCCACCAGAAGAGCAGCGAATACGATCAGGAGCAGGAAGGGCAGCAAGGGCTGGGTCGTCTTCATTTTAGTCTTTCTCAAAAATATTCACAGTTGATCGTACAGTTGATGAGATCGCAGGAGAAGAATGCGCCCGAGCAGGTGACGCATATCTTGCCGCATATCACGTTGCTACAGCAGTGCATGCCTCCAAGAAACTCCCTGGCTCCATCCGGAAGGACAACGGTCGAGAACGTCGTGGAGTATTGGAAATCGCTGACATTGACCTTTCCGCTGGCGAGGAGGTAGCTCTGCCCGCGCGAGCGCATCACCACCTCCACCCGAGTATCCGCGAAAGCTTTGGGGCTGTAGGGCAGGGAGAGAGAATGTTGAAAGCTCCTCCCGGGGCGACTATAGACAAGGGATAGCGCCTGCTCAGCGAGATCCTCCTCCCCTGCCCCCTTGCGCCGGAGCCGCGAGTCGATGTGCGCGAAGAGGAGCGTATGGGAAGGCTCCGCGTAAACGAGGAGAGCGTCTCCCAAAGCATTCTCGGAGTCGGAGGAATAGTTGACGGTGAGACGGAAGCTCGGGGCACCTCCTCGGAGGGCAAGTTTTCCCGAGACTTCTACCTGGGCTGTGTCTTTGCCCGGCACCTCTTCGGCTGCGGCAAGCGTGAATACTCCTCCAAAGAGCATACTCATGACGCCCAGCAGGACTATTCGCTTCATTCACGTTTCCTTAGAGCTAATTGACGATCTCCGATATACACTACGCCTTAAAGACTGTCAAGGAATGCGGCAAGGCGTCGCCGGAGCCAGGGCGGCGACGGCGCGGACGTTCGAGCTGCTGGCGGAGGAGGACGCTCCCGGGACCTCCGAGGCCGTCAGCTAAATGGCATGCCTCTTGAACTGACTCCCAGCCGAGACGGGCAGGCGGCGCGGGATGATCGTCTCGGGTTGCCAAACAGCGGTCGCCGCCGTCCGCTCTCGCTTCTCCAAGCCTCTCGCTTCAAGCCGCGGAAATGAAAAAGGGCGCCCTTTGTGGGGCGCCCTTGGTATGAGGAAGGGGTGGAGTTTTACCGGGAGCCGGACTCGAGCGCGATGTCGAGCTGGGCCTCCTCGCCGTCCTTCACGGTGAATTCCCTCTCCACGGCCTTGTGGCCGGGCCGCACCACGGCGAGGCGGTGAGAGCCCGGGGTGACCGCGAGGCCGCCCCGCAGGAGGGAGAGGTCGGTGCCGGTGCCGACGAACTGGCCGTCGAGGTAGACCGAGGCGTCATCCGGCTGCACGGAGAGGCGCAGGTGGCCACGCGCTCCGTCGGCCCGGTTACCGCCGCGGTCCCGGTCCCGGCGGACGCGGTCCTGCCAGCTCTCGTCCTCATAGCCGCCCTGGCCCTGGCGGTCGATCTGCTCGCTGCGCTGCCGCTCGTATTGCATCCGCGCGTCGCGCCGCTCGTGGGACTTCGAGACGAGGTCCTCGGGGCGGGTCGACTGGCCCTGCTCCATGCGATCGTCGATGTCGATCACATTGCCGGGGTAGATGGTGATCTGGCGGGCGATGGTCTTGAAGCCGTCCAGATAGAAGGCGACGTCATACGTGCCGCGCGGCAGCCAGAGGTAGCCCGGCCAGCCGTCGTAGCGGTCGACCTCGCCGAGGTCCTCGCCGTTGACGAAGACGTGGGTGCGTCCCGGCGAGACGTCGAGGTCGAGGGCACCCATGCCGCCGCCGTTGTAGCCACCGCCACCGGCTTCGTAGCCGTAGCCGTCGCCGTCATAGTAGCCGGGGCCGTAGTACCCATAGGGATACCCATAGTAATAGGGGTAGTTCCAATAGAACGAGAAGCCGGGCCAGTAGCCCCAGTAGTAGGGGTAGTAGCCGTGGCCGTAAAAGCCGTGGCCGCCATAGTAGCCACCGTGGCCGCCGTAGCCGCCGTGGCCACCATGGCCATGGCCGCCGGGCTGGCGCTGGCCACCGCCGGAGGAGCCGCCGCCGGGGACTCCATGGGCCGTATGGCCGCCGCCTCCGCCCGAGGAACCGTGTGAGCCGCCGCCTCCGCTCGAGGAACCGTGTGAGCCGCCGCCTGAGGAACCGTGTGAGCCGCCGCCGCCTCCACCATGGGCACTCCTCTGAGCGGCCAGCGGAAGCCCGAAGACCAGCAGCGCGGCGAATGCCGTGCTGGCCACCTTACGCGGGAGCCGGCTGAGGGCGGGTTTCTGGGTGATCATGGAATTTCTCCTTTTCCAACTCCGCGCCGAATTCAGACCAGGCGCGGTGAAGACCTCTGATGTAGTAGTACCTGAGCACATCCTCCCACACCCGGGGTATTCCAATCGGCCAATTCTGCAAAACCCGGACCAGGCGTTCCTTGCGCCTCTGGGGCTCTTCCGGCGGCAGCGGTGGCGGCCCGTCCGGACCAATCCCGAGGAAGGGACCGAGCTCGGGATGGAGGCGGTAGAAGACCACCGCGCAATAACCGGCCTTTTCCTGACGCGCGGCAAAGCGCGTCACATCAGTCGGATGATCGTGCGCCACCGTGGCCGATGGCTCGTAGATGAGCCGGAACCCCACCTTCTTTAACCTGTAACCGAGCTCGATATCTTCCCACGCGGCATAGGGAAAGCGAAGATCGAAGGGCTCGGCGAGCAGCAGGTCGCGCGGCATGGACAGGTTGGAGGTGTATAGAAAATTGAACGGCACGTCTTCTTTATCGTGAATCAGGGCATAGCCGAACTGGAGGCCATGCTCGTTGATGTAGCGGAGGAAGGGGTTGAGGCGCATGCGCCGGTGCCAGCCTGTGTAGCCGATGACGCCCAGATGGGGGTCGTCCCCCCGCTTGCGGTGGGCCTCGCGATGGGCCGCCAGCCATCCAGCCGAGGGGACGGTGTCGTCCCCCAGAAAGGCCACCCAGCGGCCGGAGGCGACGGCCACGCCGGTGTTCCGCGCCGCGGCCGGGCCGTGGTTTTCCTGGGCGAGCACGCGCAGCGGAATCCGGAACGTCCGGCCGCGCAGCCAGTCGGCGGTGCCGTCGGTCGAGCCGTCGTCGACCACGACGACCTCGAACGGGGGAGGACCCTGCTGGAATTCGAGCGCCTGGAGCACCTCCGAGAGGACCTCCAGGCGGTTGTAGGTGGGGATGACGACGGAGAATTCTGGCCCCATGGAGGGATTATGCCAGGGAGGTGTGTCAGTGATCCGGGATCGCCGGCGGCGATCCCTTCTGGACGCTGAAGTTGACGGTCAGCACGTAGTGCACCTTGACCGGCTCCCCCTTCAGGGTGGCCGGCTTGAACCGCCAGCCGCAGACGGATTCCATGGCGCTGAGACTCAACCCCATCGGCTGACCCTTGAGGATGGTGACCTTCTTGATGCTGCCGTCCCGGTCGATGATCGCCTCGACGATCACCGTGCCTTCGACCTTGGCCTTTCGGGCCGCCTCGGTGTAGAGGGGAAAGACATGGGCGAGGATCTCGGGCCGCGTCACTCCGTCGCCCACTTTCAGCGGCGCCTGCACACCGTCCTGGGCAGACGCCGTGGACGGCTCGGCCGGTGAGTTGCGCAGCAGCTCGCCGGCGGCCCCGAACGCGGAGAGGTCGGCGCCCGCCAGCTTGGGATCGATCTTCTGGGCCAGTTGCCACCGGCAGAGCGCCGGTCCCCGGTCGCCGGCGCCCGCGTCGGCCAGCGCCTCCAGGGCGACCGCGGTCGCCGCGAGACCGGGGTGCTGGTCGACGTACCCCGCCAGCACCACGAGCTGCCATTTGGCCTTCTCCCGGGCCTCCTTCCACTGGTTGGCGAGCAGCAGGTCGACGACCTCCTTCTGCTTGCTCATCAGCGGCTCGACGCCGCCAAACATCATCGGCGGCTGCGCCGGCGGGGTGGCGGCCTGGGGAGGCTCCTGAGCCAGAGCCGTGACCGGGGTGAGGATCGTGAAAAGGAGCGGGAGGAGGATCGCGATTTTCTGCCGGATCATGGGATCGACATCATATCGCGAGCGGCCCTCCCCCCCGGTTTTGATCTACCCGTGCGACCCGTTCCCGTTCCCGTTGCCGTTCTGGCGGGGCCGCAGGATGAAGTAGTTCGCCGGCACCCGCCCCTCGTCGCCGTGGTAGAGGGGGACGGTGTTGATCGTCACGTTGGCCCCATGGTCGACCACCTCCCATTTGGAGTCCGGATAGACCCGCGGACGCTGGACGGGATCGAAGCCCACCGACGTGGCGCCGGTCTTGATGACGTTGTGGACGTGCGACGGCAGCCCCGAGGGGCTGTTGCCCGGCAGGGTGCGGAAGTAGTCGAGCGCGCAGAGCGAGAGCTCGATCTGGTAGAGGGTCCCGCGCTCGCCGAGCAGGACGGCCAGGCTCTCAGCGAACTTCGGCTTGTCCTCGTCCTGGAGGACGTGCAGCACCGTGCGCATGTAGATGTTGACGTCCCCGAATTCGTCGTGGAAGGCGTGGGCGTCCTCGGCCTTGAGCCCGTTGAGCACCCGGTACTCGATCTTCATCTCCGCGGGGGTCTCCTCGCGCGCCTTGGCGACGGCCGAGGGGGAGACGTCGGTGCCGATCACCCGGTCGAAATGCTTGATGAGATAGCGGGTCTGGCGGCCGTTGCCGCAGCCGAAGTCGAGCAGGGGGAGGCTGGGATCGACGATGTGCGGCTTGAAGCGCGGCAGGTCCTCGGCGGAGGCGCGCTCCGGCTCGTTATCCCACAGCACCTGGCCTTCGCGGCCGGTCGTCCTGATGGTCCGCCAGTAGTTCTCCCAGTGGCGATCAACCTCGCCGGGGTTACCCCACTTCAGGCGGAAGAAGAGGACGTTCGAGATCAGACGCGCTGATTTCAACAGCTCCATGACACCCCTCCTCGCGGGGCGCACCCCTCCTGGACGGTGGGGCGCTCACACCGCGGTCAGCCGGGGAGAGGAGGGCTCTCCCATGAGCCGCTCCCCTTATCCCGAAATCTTTGGAAACCTACTCATATAGGTGCAGAGTTTTTGAAAATTGGGGACAGTTGGTGATGCGGGATGAGATATGGAAGTGCTCTTGGGGGGTGTCCCCTCCGTTGAGAGGGCGGATTCCATCCATCCGGCCTCTATCCGCGTATAAGCTCCGGGGCTATCCGTGGAGACGCTCCGCACGACCTCGCGCCGCATCCTTCTGTTCGCACTTCCCGCCGGAGTCGGCGCCGGCGCCGGGCACCCGGGTGCGGATCGGGCTCAGGAGCCGGACGCCGCACTTCCTGGCGCATCCGTCAGGCCCGGCGCCGCGTGCCTAGCCAGGAGATCCCCCAGAGCACGATCAGCCCGGCCTCCGCCACCGCGTCGAGCAGATAGACCTCCCGGATACGGCCGGCCAGCGCATAGACGAGGTCGACTCCGGCGAGGCTGGCCGCGCTCCCCACGGCGAGCAGGGTCAGCTCCGGACCGGCCGTCCGCCGGCGGGCGCCGAGCAGCAGCGTGGCGCCGATCACGGCGATCAGCACGCCGGCCGTCTTCACCAGCCAGAGATCGACCTTGGGCCCGGTGACCATCAGGAAGCTCGGC
Source organism: Acidobacteriota bacterium (assembly GCA_003223675.1). GTDB lineage: Bacteria > Acidobacteriota > Thermoanaerobaculia > Multivoradales > UBA5704 > DATARR01. The sequence goes on along the minus strand of QHVW01000175.1, from coordinate 5,053 downwards.
ATGTGCAGGAGAGGCCAGAGGCCCGTCACCAGGAAGTAGACCCCCTGGATCCAGGCGGCGAGGACGGGCGGATGGCGTGCCGGACGATCCATGGAAGACGAGCCTGCAGCGCTCGTGCCCGGGGCCATCCAAGAGATTGAATCAGGTCAGGAAGGGGACCGCAGGTGGTTGGAGGCGCAGCGGTAGCCGCCGTTGAGGACGATGCTGCGCACCAGCGGCGGAAAGAGGTCGAGGTGGACACCGAGGGCGGCGAAGGCGTCCCGGGCCGCCTGGTCGCCGCTGGGGAGGAGGTAGGAGAACCCCTCGGCGCGGGCCTGCCCCTTCCGGACCTCCACCACGGCGTTGTTCCAGGTGAGCAGGAAGCTCTCGTGGGAGAGGCCGGAGCGGTCCGCCAGCAGGGCCACGGGGACGGTGAGGACGGGTAAGCGCCGGACCGTCATCCCGGAGCCGGCGAGCTGTTGGGCCACGAGGTCGAGGAAGCCGCCGAGGGCTTCCACCTCCGGCGTCCCCTGCGCGGTCCGCAGGGCCGAGGCGAGCGCGTCCCCCGCCGGCTCCAGGCCGTAGCCCCGCCGCAGAATGTCCCAATCGGCCGCGGGGAGCTTCGCCAGGAGGCTCCGCCCCGCCGCGGCGTCCGCCACCAGGGCCTTGCCGCCGGGCAGGAGGGTGACGATCGAATCGAGGTCGTAGCCGGCGCCGCCGCCGATCCGGCGCATCAGCTCCGTGCGCGCCGCGAGGTCCCCCTGGCGGGGGAGGGGGTGGACGAAGCGGACCGGCCGGCCGTAGAGGCGCGAGAGCTCTTCCGCGGCCCGGTCCGCCGCGGCGAGATAGCGGCCGATGCCGGCGGCGGTGGCGAAGCTCTCGACGGGCACCCGGTCGATCCCCAGGATGGCGAGGATGCGGGGCTCTAGCGCGTGCAGGGTGATCCAGGCGGCGTCCGGGGTGAGCATCACTTGGCCGTTGTGGAACGGCACAGGCGCCGTGGACCAGGTCACCTTTCCCCAGGCGCGGTCGAGATCCTCCGGCAGGCTCCGCACCAGCTCGGGACCGAGGTTGGCGTCCTCCTCGCGGCCGCGCTGGAGGTTGGGGCGGACGAGCACCCGCACCCCGCCATTCCGCGCGTGGACGAGGCTGAACGGGTCGCGCGGCCAGGGGGAGTAGGGGCGGCCGTAGGTGTCGAGCAGCCGCAGGCTCAGCTCCTTGGCGCGGGGAGCCAGCCCGGCCAGCACGGTGGAGTCGGTGAGCACGACGAGCGTCCGCTCGGGGGAGGCGGCATGGACGGCGGAGAGGAAGGCGTCCGCCGTCTTGAGATCGAAGAAGAACGACGGCAGCGAGTAGACGGAGGCGGTGAGCCGGCCGGCCGTGTCGGCGTCGAAGCGCAGCCCGGAGGCGGTCTCCGACCGGCGTCCGGAGGCGCGGCGGGGGATCGCTCCCCAGGCCCGCTCCACCCCGTCCGAGGCCGCGAAATCGAACCCCCGCACCTGATTCAGCTCCAGCAGGAGCGCGTCCCGCAGACCGGCGGGAGCCTGGGGCTCGAGCATCCTGGGGAGGAGGGGGAGGACGCGGCGGCGGAACCCCTCGTCCCCCGCGAAGCGCTCGGGATCGACGAGCTGGAGCGCGAGCAGGGCGAGGACGTCCGCGCGGGACCAGGACCCCCGGCGGGCCAGGGCGCGCCCCCGTTCCCGGGCGAGAGAGACGAGATCATCCCCGGCCCGCTTCGCGACGGCCGCGTCGGAGGAGGTCAGCGCCCGTGCGAGCGTGGCGAGGTCCGGGGGGGCGGCGGACAGGCCGAGGAAGGCCAAGGCCAAGACGCCCAATGCTCTCGAAAGGGCGGAAAACCGGATCAACCTACTGCTGCGCCTCCCCGTTCAGCTTCTTCAGGTTGGCCGCGGCGACCTGGTCCTGCGGATTGATCTGCAACACCTGCTGGAGGAGCTTGCGGGCCTCCTCCTTCTTGTTCGCCCGCAGCAGCAGCACCGCGAGGTCGTCCATGGCCGGCAGGTGGCGCGGCTGGAGCTGGAGGGCCTTGCGGAGGTCCTGCTCGGCGGCGCTGAAGCGCTGGAGGGCCATCTCCGAGGCGCCCTTCAGATAGACGTAGTCGGCGTTGGTCGGATCGGTGGCGAGCGCGGTCTCGGCCGACTTGAGGGCGTCCTCGGGGCGGCGCAGGGAGAGGAGGATGCGCACCTCGATCATGCGGGCGCGGGGGTCCTTGGAGACCGCGATCTCCTGGCGGACGGCGGTGAGCGCCGCCTCGGACTGCCCCTGGCTCATCAGTTGGAGGGCCTTCTGGAGACCCTCGCTCAGCGGCTGCTCCTGCGGACCCTCGGCGGCCGCCGCCGGCGCGGAGGGGGGCGCCTTGGGGGCCGTTGCGGCCTGCCGGGCGGGCGCGTTGGCCGCCGCCGTCGCCTGGGCGAGGGCCTTCTGGGCCTCGTCCTTGCGGCCGGCGGCGTCGAGCGCCTTGGCGAGGGCCTTCCAGGCGTCGGCGCTGCGCGGGTTGTACACCGTCGCCTTCTGATAGAAGGGCACCGCCTCGGCGGCGTGGCCGCCTTCCATCAGCAGCGAGCCGTACTCCAGGGCGATCCCCATCACGGGGCGCGGATCGCCGATCGCGTCGGCGTTCGCGGGGAGCTTGTCGGCCAGCGGCTTCAGGGTGGCGGCGGCCGCGGCGGCGTTGCCGGCCTGGCGCTGGGCGCGGGCGAGGAGCAGCACGAGCGCGGGGTGGCCCGCCGTCTTGCCGTCGATCAGCTTGGCCGCCTCGGCCGGCTGGCCGGCCAGCAGCTCGGCCTCGGCCAGCGAGCGCCGCACCTCCAGATCCATCCCCTGCGGATGCTTGGTGAGCAGGGGTTTGAGCAGGGCGACCGCGCCGGGGCCGTCCTTCTTGAGCACCAGCGCCTTGCCGCGCAGGAGGCGGACGGCCGGCTCGCTGTCCGGAAAACCGGAGAGGAGCTGGATCGCGTCGTCCCCCCGTTCGAGCTGCACGGCGAGGTCGGCCGCCATCAGCCGCGCCTCGGTGTCGTTCGGGTTGCGCAGGGCCCAGGGGCGGAGCATGGAGTAGGCCTCCACCACGCGACCGTCCCGCGCGGTCAGCATCCCGAGCTCGCGGGCGGCGGGGGAGTCCGGCTGCTTGAGCACCGAGCGGGTGAGATAGACCCTCCCCTCGTCCACCTTGCCGGCCCGCAGCGCCGCCCGGCCGGCGTTGTAGAGCACGGCGGGCTGGGCGTCCACGGAATCGGCCTGCGGCTTCAGCACCCTCAGGGCCTCCTGCGGCTTGCCGATCTCGGTGTAGAGCGCGCCGATCAGCGAGAGCACGAGCGGGGTCATGTTGGGGTCCTTTTCGATCGCCTGCAGCTTCTGGAAGGCCTCGGCGTTCTTGCCCGTCTGCACCAGGTGGATGGCGTCGTCGAGCGGCTTCTGCAACGGGGACTCGGGCTGAGCGGTGGGCGCCGGCGCCGCCTGGGGGGCGGCGGGCCGGGCGGGCTGAGCCGTCTGCTCCGCGGCGAGCGGGGCCGCCAACAGGGCGAGGGACAGCAGGGCGGGGATCTTGTGTCTCATCGATGACAGCTCCGAGCCGAGGCTCAAAAAGGTGGTTCTCCAGTTTCCGGAACAAGAGTCGCGGACGGGCTCTTCCCGCCATCCTATCCCGTCAAGGCGATCCGGCCAGGGCTCGCAGCTCCCGGCTGCCGGGATGCCGGTCGAGGGCCTGCCGCAGCAGCGCGGCGGCCCCTTGCGGGTCGCCCAGGATGCGCAGGGTCTTCACCGCCTCGGCGTAGGCGGCCGGCGAGCCCTCGGCCTCCACCATCCGCCGCAGGGCGCCGACCGCCTCCGGGCCGCGCCCCTCGGAGGCGTAGAGCAGGGCGAGGCTGGCGTAGGGGCGGGTGTCGTGGGGGAAACCGCGGATCTCCTGAAGGAATTCGCGCTCCGCCTCCTCGTTGCGGCCCAGCCGGGCCAGGAGGTCGCCGCGCACCCAGTGGAGGCCCTCGTAGCCCTGGCCGGCGGCACCGGTGCGGGCGAGCTCCTGCGTGGCCTGATCGGCGCAGCCGAGCGCCTCGGCGAGCTTCCCCTGCTTCTGGAGCACCTGCGCCAGGGTCATCAGCGGCGCGATGTGCGAGCCGGGGGCGGCGAGGGCGGCCCGCGCCGCCTTCTCCGCCTCGTCCGGGCGGTCGCGGGCCAGCGCGATCTGCGCCAACAGGCTGTTGGCCATGGCGGGGCTCCCTTTCAGCCCCAGCTCGGCGTGCGCCCGCGCCTCGTCGAGGCGGCCCATCTGGAGGAGCAGGTTGCCGGTGGCCACCGCCACGAACGAAGCCCCGCCCGAGGCGTCCATGGCGCGCTCGTAGGCCTCCAGGGCCTCCTCCCGCCGGCCGAGCTTCTCCAGCGACACCCCGAGGTCCTCCCAGGCGTCGGCCATCTTCGGGCTCGCCGCCACCAGCCGGCGGAAGGCCGGCACGGCGTCGGCGTACCGCCCGTCGACGAAGAGGCTCATGGCGAGGTCGAAATCCCGCAGCGTGCCGATGCGGCTCTTGGGATCCGGCAACGCCTCACCCCTGGCCGTGTTGGACACCCCCGAGGCATAGCCGAGGGCGGCCAGCTTGCGGGCGGTCTCGGGATCGACCGCCGCCGGGGCCTGGAGCGGTCGCTCCACCCCCTGGAGCGACTGGCGCATCGCGGCGTAGGCGCGGCGCTCCGCGGCCAGGGCGTTGCTCTTCTCTCCGGGATCGGCCGCCAGGTCGTAGAGCTCCGGCGCCGGCGACTGGATGTAGTGGAAGCGGTCGCGGATCAGCGAGGTCAGCTCGCTCCAGCCGAAGTGCAGCCGCGGATAGAAGGTCTCGGCGTAGAGGTCGCGCGGCGCGCCGGGAGCGCGCAGGTCGAGCAGCGACCGTCCGGGGAACGGCCCCGCGGCCTCCCGAGGGAGCGGGACCCCCACCAGCGAGAGCAGGGTGGGGAAGACGTCGACGATCTGCGCCGGTTGCGCCACCCGCGAGCCGCCCAGCCGGCCGCCCGGCAGCTTCAGCATCATCGGCACCTGGAGCGCCTCGCGGTAGAGGAAGATGCCGTGCTC
>QHVW01000525.1 GCA_003223675.1 Acidobacteriota bacterium | reverse complement strand
GTACGAGCGCTACCTGGGATCGCGCCACCCCGGGGTCGAGGCGATCGCCGACCGCTGCCGGCACGACCTCTACCTGCTGACCGATCACATCGGCGTCCCCTTCGAGCAGGACGGGCTGCGCGACGGCGAGCACCTGCGCCCCTGGATGACCCGGCGCCTCATCGAGCGGATGGACGAGACCGGACGCCCCTGGATCGCCCTGCGCGGCTCCCGGGCCGAGCGCTTCACCCAGGCCATGAATGCCGTCGACCGCCTGGTGGCGGAGGGGTGGCGGCTCTGAGCGTCCGGGCTGACCTTGTCGCTACTTCGAGTCAGTATTCCAACAATCCTTTGTTGGCACCGAGGATCGCGGGAACGCGGGCCTCCGCCTGTTTGATCAGACTCGCGAGGCTGTCATCCTGGATCTCTGGAGGCTCCGTCAAGTCCCAGATCCGAGCGGTATCGTCAATTCCAACCGTTACCAGCCGCCGTCCGTCCGGGCTGAACGCGGCCATGATGACCGCACCGGTGTGGCCGCGGAGAGCCGCGGTCTCCTTGCCCGTCGAGACATCCCAGACGTGGGCCGTGCCATCGGCGCTGGTAGTCGCCAGCTTGCCGCCGTCTGGGCTGAAAACGGCGCTCAAGACCCGCTCCCTGTGACCGTAGAGCACCGCTCTCGGCGCTCCCGTGCGCAGATCCCACAAAGTTGGAGCCAGGGAATCTCCCCGCGCGGTGATTAGGAGATTGCCGTCCGGGCTGAGCGCTACGATCTTGAGCGGCTCGGCCTGCTCGGGCACGCTCCCCCGCCAGAGGTTTCGGGTGACACCATCGACGTTCACGCTCCACACGTCGATCTCCGAGCCGCCGGTGACGACCGCCAGATGGTTGCTGTTCCTCCTCGTCCAACGGCCATTTGCGGAGATCCCACAGATGGACGGCTTGATCGTCCCACCAGGCGGCCCAGGCCCGGTTTCCGCTGACAGCCAGGTTTCCTCCGATCGAGCTCATGGCGACGAGGGCGGAAAAATCGCTCGCGGCCTGGCCTGGGTCTACCTTCTTGAGAGCTTGGAGAAGTTGATCGAGGCTCGGCTGGCGCAGGCCGGAGATGAGCTCCCGGCGGTTGTCGGTATCGAGAGCCCACTCCGTGATCTCGCCGGAGTCTGAGAGGGTGAGCACCCGGCGGCCATCCGCGGTAAACGCCGCGCTGACGAGGATCCCGTCGGCGTTGAATCGCTGAGGCAGCCGGAGCGGAGCCAACTGCCAGAGCGTGGCTCCTCTGGCGCCTGCCGTCAGGATCCAGTGGCCATCAGGTGAAAAGACTGCCAGATTCAGCGGACCGTCATTCGTCAGGACGGCCTGGGTCCGCGCCGACTGGATCGCCTCCCGGAGCGCGGTCTTTGCGGGCAGCGTATCGGAGATTTGGGCGGATTGGATGGCCAGTTCCAGACCCGTCGTGGGATCAGTCTTCAGTATCTCTAGCGCGTGCCGGGCCAGATCCTGCGACCTCTTTGTCTGTATCCGATTCCAGGCCGCGACACCGCCGGCAATCAGCCCCAGGATCAGAATTGCGGCGGTCGTTTTCGCCAACGTGTTGATCTTCTTGAGCCTTTTCAACTGCCATTCGCGTCTGCGGGCCGCTTCCAAATAGTTGATCGCCAGCTTGCTGCGGGCCGGGGCCGGCGCGAAGTAGGCGAGCTGAGGGCCGCTGGGAAGCCCGTCCGCGGGCTCTCCAGCGTTCGTCCACGCGAGGGCGGCCGACTCGAGCTCGTCGCGCCGCCGCAGCGCATCGCGCTCCTGATCCGCCCAGGCGGCGAAGCGCGGCCAGGAAGAGAGCAGGGCGTCGTGGGCCAGCTCCACCCGATCACCCGAGATGGTGACGACCTGGGCCGCGGCCAGCCTGCGCAGCACCTCCTCGGTGCCGGGACCGCCACCCGCCGCGGCGATCACCTCGTCGCACGGCAGGCTCTGGCGGACGCCCTGGGCCGTAACCAGTTGCAGGAGCAGCGCTCGCGCCCGCTTCTGGTCGTCCTCCGGCAGACCCGTGAAGAACCGCTCGGCGCTCTCGGCGAGCACGCCGTCGATCCCGCCGAGCCGGTCGTAGGCTTCATGGGCCCGGCCGCAGGTCGCGCAGGATGCGCTCGGCCAGACCGCTCTCGAAAGTGAGGCCGGCCAGCTTCGCCGGCGCCGTCATCGTCTCGCGCAGGGTCTCCTCGCTCAAGGGGCGCAGTTGATGCCGGACGGCCCCCCGGTTGAGAAGCCCCTGGAGGCGCGGCAGCTCCGTGAGCCGGTCGAGGGCGTCGCTTCGCAGGGTGGTGACGAGATAGAAGGGGAGAGCGGGGTCTTCCAGGGCGGTCGCCAGCAGGGCGTCGGTCTGGGCCCGCTTGCCGGCGTCCGCCAGCGAGAGCAGCTCCTCAAGCTGGTCGATGACGAGCAGGAAGCTCTCACCTCCCGAGGTCGCGGCCCGGACCAGGTCGCATAGCCCGCGTTCAGAGGCTGCCAGGCGCGCCTGCCTTTCGGAGGGGGCCATCCCCTCGGGCCGGTCGAGCGCGGCGGTGAGGCTGGCGAGCGGGTCGAGGCCGGGCCGGCAGGAGGCGACGATCCAGCTCTTGGAGGTCCCTGGAATCCAGCCGCGGCGGACGGCGGGGACGAGACCGGCGGAGACGAAAGACGACTTGCCGACGCCGCTCGCCCCTTCGATCTGGACCCACCGGACCCCACCCAAGCGGGCCTGCCCGAGCCGGCCCATCAGCTCTTGGATCTCCGCCGCCCGCCCGAAGAAGAAGCGCGCCTGCGATTCGTCGAAAGACCGCAGCCCCCGATAGGGAGGCACTTTCTCGTCCACCGCCGGAGAAGAATCCGTTCCGGGGACGCTCAGCTCGGCCGCCAGGCTGGTGAAAAACTCCGTGGCCTCGCTGCTGCCCGGCGAGAAGCCGGAGGGGAGTGGAAACGCGTACAGGCCTGCCAAAGGTCCCAGGCTCTGGGTATCCCCCCCGGGCAGCTCGACCGGCACGATGCGAAATTCCGGCTGCGCGGCCTGCCGGTTCAGGGCGTAGTCGATCTCGGCGCGCAGCGACGGCGAAATTCCGCCGGGGCCCAGCAGCAGGACGTAGCCGGTACAGACCTCGAGCGCGCGCAGGACGCTGTCCTGCCACGGATTGCCGGCCTGCTGCGCCAGGAAGTCGGCCCAGACCTGCACCCCCGCCGCGCTCATCCCCTGGGCGACGATCTCCGCCATCGACCGGTCGGCGGCTGCGTAGCCGAGCAGGATCAAGCCCTTCGGACGCTCGGACGTCTCGGTGTACGAGGGGAGCGAGGAGCGCACGACCCGCCCCTGGGCGTTGATCTCGGGCAGCAGCCCGGAGGCGCCGCCGCAGCGCACGATCCCGTCCGCCAAAGCCACATAGGCGGCGTACAGCTTCTGCTCGCGCTGGGATTCGGGCTCCCGGGCGACCACCCGCTCGGTGAACGAGTAGAAGGGCATGTATGGGATCTCGGCCCGCAGGGCGAGCTCCTCGGCGCGGCCCACCGCGGCCGGGATGTAGCGCCGGAATTCCCGCCGGAAGCGGCGGCGGAAGGTGACCAGCTCTTCCTTCTGCGCGGTCTGCTCGATGCGCGAGGGCACCGGCAGGATCTGCAGCGGCCTGCCGTCGCGCACCTCGACCAGCCGCGGGTCCGCGAGCGCGCGCGCCATCCAGAGCGCCCCTTCCAAGTTGAGCTCGTTGGCCGCGCTGAGCAGGACGACCAGGTCCGCGAGATGATGGGTACACACCCCGCCCTGCTCGGTCACCCCCGTGCGGCTGTCGATCAGCACGATGTCCGCCGCTCCCGGCTTGCCCGCTTTAGGGTCCCCCGCCAGGTCGAGGCGGAAGAAGTCCATGTAGGCGTCGCCCGCCCATTTCTCGTAAAACTCGTCCCAGTCGAACGCGCGGACCACCTCCGCGTATCGGTTGTAGAAGTCCCCGTCGCGGCGGCCGGCGGTCAACAGAGACAGCGATCCCGGGCGGCGCCTCTCGCTGGAAGTGAGGACGGCATGGGAGGAAGGACGGCGCAGGGTGACCTTGCCCACGACCTGATGCGTGGACGGCACCTCGGGCGAGGGCTGCCCCGGCTCGGCCAACTCAGGGGGCTTCGCCAGCGTCTCCTTGTATTCCTGGAGCAGATCGATCAGCCCCGGCCGCGCCAGCCAGCCGGCGATCTCCGGGGAGGCGCCGCCGGCCTTGCGGCCGTCCACCAGATAGCGCTCCAGCCCCGGCGCCTCCAGGTCCCAGTCGCAGAGGATCACCCGGTAGCCCCAGTCGGCGAGGATCTCGCCGACGTTGACCAGGGCCATCGAGCGGCCGACACCTCCCTTGAACGAATAGAAAGTGACGATCATCAGGGACGCCCCGGCGGATTCAGGAGCTCGTTGAGGCGCAGACGGGAATTCATCGAGGCGACGTTCCCCTGGAGGGGGGCGGCGGCATCGGGGATGCTGCCCAGCGTCCGCAGGAGCCAGAGCCGGAAGGCCATGGGCGTGCCGGTGTCGAAGGCGATCGAGCGCCTCGGCTCCTCGTCGATGTTTCGAAACAAGTCCCCGAGGGGATCGACGACGTCCACCGTGTTCGCCAGCGGCTCGTCGAGATTCGCCATGATCTGCGTATAGGGGGGGATCCAGAGCAACGCGGCGCGAGCCGGATCGAGAGGATCCGGCACCTTCTGGATCTTTTCGTTGACGGCCGGATGAAAGCTCGAAATGGAATCGACGATCAGCAAGGAGTCGCCCGACCGCCAGAGGTCGCGGGCCCATCGCTTCTGCTCACCCGCGCCGAACAGGTCGTCGTGGACCCAGCGCAGGACGACCGGCCGTTGCTTGCGGCGATTCCGTTCGGCGTTGATCCTCTTGAGGACCTCGTAGACGCCGTCGATCAGCGGCTTGCCGGACTGGAAGGGAGCCAGGTCCTCCACGCGGTCGCCGTAGCGCTGGGACAGGAGCTGGAACAGCTCGGGCGGGCTCGCCATCCCGAGCGTTTTGCAGAGGCTCCGCAGCCCCGCGTAGGCGGGAGCGTCCTGATGGCCGGGGGCCTGCCAGCGGGCGAACAGCTCGGCGCACTGCTCCTGGGTCATGGAGAACAGGGCCGCCGGAATGAGGTGGGGCGCCTGCTCGCCGAGCTTGTCGAGCACCTGGAGAGCGAGCTTCACCAGGGCCGTGTCGCCGCCCCCGGTCAGGTCGAACACGCTGTAGTGTTGGTCGGCGAGCAGCTTCGGGATCTTCCCCTGCGGATGCGGTCCCACCCAGACCGGCAGGATGTCCTTCATCTCGCGGTCGCCGTCCTTGACCGCCTTGAAGCACCAGTCCACCTCACGCGTGATCCACTCCCGCTCGGCGGTCTCGTCGGAGAAGCAGATGACCGCCAGCCGCGCGGTGTTGATCGCGGCATTCACCGTCTCGTGGATCTGGGCGCCCACGGGCATGTGCTCCTTGTACTCCCAGACGTCGCTGACGCCCAGGGCCTCGAGGCGGTCGCGCAGCTTGAGGACCGCCGCCTCATCCGGGGAGCCGTAGCTCAGGAAAATACCTGCCATCGTCGTTTACCTCGGGGGAGACTCCGTATTTTCTTGGTAAACAACAGCCTACGCGCCGCTGCATGGAGCGGTCAAGCAAGGGCGACCGCTTTTTCCCTGCTCTCGCGCATACTCCGGGGTGGAGGAGCTTCAATGCGCGTACAGCTTGTGATCCCGACCCTTCTCACCCTCATTCTCATCACGGCTCCCGGACGGGCCCTGGAGAAGCCGCGGCTGCTCGCCGACATCGTGCCGGGCGGCGCTCCGGACGCCCAGCTCTCCTCGCCGGGGGATTTCATCCCGGTGGGCGGCCGGCTGCTCTTCTCCAGCCTGGGCTCCCGGAACGGCGACGAGGGGATCCTGTGGAGCACGGACGGCACGGCGGCGGGGACCGAGATGGTCTCCTCCAGCCTCTGCCCCGGCGAATGCACCGGCATCCGCACGGTGGGGACCGTGGGGAACGTCGCCCTGCTGGCGCCCCGGGCGGACTTCACCTCCTTCCGCCTCTGGCGATCGGACGGTACGCCGGCCGGGACCTACCCGCTGACGGGACGGCTCGACGTCATTTCCAACGGCGTCCAGATCGCTCCCGGCTTTCTGCTGTTCGCCGCCTGCGACGACGCCGCCGGCTGCGAGCTCTGGCGCAGCGACGGCACCCCCCAGGGGACGGGGATCGTCAAGGACATCTATCCGGGTCCGTTCGGCAGCTACCCCCGTCACCTCACGGTCTGGCGCGGCCGGCTCTACTTCCTGGCCGAGTCGTACCCCCAATCGGGGCTCTGGAGCACGGACGGCACCGCGGCCGGCACCCGCTTCGTCGCCCCCTCCACCGCCGATCTCGACCGCGAGGAGAACGTGCTCGTGGCCACTCCGTCGCGCCTGTTTTTCACCTCGCTGGAGGACACGGACCAGCTCTGGACGAGCGACGGCACCCCCGGCGGCACCCGCCGGCTGACCGATTTCCCCGGCACCGCCGACCTCCATCCCACGCCGCCGTGGAAGTTGGGCGACCGCTGGGTCTTCGCCGCCCAGACCGGCGGACCCTCCACGGACCAGATCCTCTGGACGGCGGGCCCGGGTTTCACCAAACCCGCGCCGCTGACCGGCTGTCGTGGGGGGTGTCCGGACGTCCTCTCCCTGCTCGGGCCGGTCCCGGGAGCCTCTCCTCA
>QHVW01000495.1 GCA_003223675.1 Acidobacteriota bacterium | reverse complement strand
CAGGTGCTCGCCCTGCTCGAATCCCGCCGCGAGCTCCGCGAGCGCCACCCGGAAGAGAAGCTCCCTCCATCCCTGGTCGTGGTGCCGCGCTCGCTGGTCTTCAACTGGCTCGCCGAGGCGAATTGCTTCACGCCGCGCCTGCGCGTGCTCGATCACACCGGCACCGGCCGCGCCCGGGACGAGGACTCCTTCGCCGGCTGCGATCTGGTGCTCACCACCTACGGCACCCTCCGCCAGGACGTGGCGGCGCTGCGCAAAGTGGAATTCGACTACGTCATCCTGGACGAGGCGCAGGCGATCAAGAACGCGGACAGCCAGACGGCGAAGGCCGCCCGCCTGCTGCGCGGCCGCAATCGGCTGGCGCTGAGCGGCACGCCGGTGGAGAACCATCTGGGCGAGCTGTGGAGCCTGCTCGAGTTCCTGAACCCCGGCATCCTGGGGGCCTCCGCCACCCTGAGCGCCCACTCCGAGGAGCTGCGCGATCCCGCCCCGGAGACCCGGGAGCTCCTCGCCCGCGCCCTGCGCCCCTTCATCCTGCGCCGCACCAAGGAGCAGGTCGCCCCCGAGCTCCCCGCCAAGGTCGAGCAGACGCTCTACTGCGAGCTACCGCCGAAGCAGCGCCGGCTCTACGACGAGCTGCGGGACCACTACCGGAGCTCGCTCGGAGCGCGGATCGATCAACAGGGCCTGGGCCGCACCAAGATCCTGGTGCTCGAAGCCCTGCTGCGCCTGCGCCAGGCCGCCTGCCATCCCGGGCTCGTGGACCGCGACCGCGCGGCCGAGCCCTGCGCCAAGCTCGACCTCCTCCTCCCGCAGCTCCGGGAGGTCCTCGCCGAAGGACACAAGGCGCTGGTCTTCTCCCAGTTCACCAGCTTCCTCGCCCTCGTGCGCGATCATCTCGACGCTGAGGGGATCGCCTATCTCTATCTCGACGGCCGCACCCGCGACCGCCAAGCCAAGGTCGAGACCTTCCAGTCCAATTCGGACTGCCGGCTCTTCCTGATCAGTCTGAAAGCGGGCGGCCTGGGGCTCAACCTGACCGCCGCCGACTACGTCTACCTGCTCGACCCCTGGTGGAACCCCGCCGTCGAGGCCCAGGCGATCGACCGCGCCCATCGCATCGGCCAGGAGCGACCCGTCTTCGCCAGCCGCATCGTGGCCCGCGATACGGTCGAGGAGAAGATCCTGGAGCTCCAGAAATCCAAGCGCCAGCTCGCCGACGCCGTCATCCAGGCCGACGAGAGCCTCCTCGCCGGACTGAGCCGGGAGGATCTGGAGCTGTTGCTGTCGTGAAGCTCTCACTCGACGAATGGTTCGACCTGCCCGAGGACGAGCCCGGCGAGGTCGTGGACGGACGGTTGGAAGAGGAAGAGGAGCCCGGTTACCTCCATGAGCTCCTGGTCGCGCGTCTGGGGCGGATTCTCGGCGACTGGATTTTCCCGCAGGGCGGCCTTGTGGCCGGCTCCAATGCCCTGGAAATCCTCCAGCTCGATCCCCAGGGCCGGTATGTCCACGTGCTGGGGGCCAGCACGGGCATGCTGGAGACGATCCCCGGCTGTGAGGGACTCACCCTCGATCTCGACGCGCTCTGGGCGGCGGTCGACTCTCTCGAGTAAGCGGCTCTCAGCCGCTGGTAGCATCGATACTCGCTTAATCAGCGTAGATTCCAGCGCGCGAAACCGCCTCATCCGACAACGTGGGCGCGTCGTGGAGCTCGTCGGCGATCTTGTCGAGCAAGACAGAGAGGGTGTTGGCTTTGGGCCGGCTGACAGAGGCGCCCAGAGCCTCCAATGCCGCCTCGTGCTCTGCCGCCGCCGCCTCGTCGGTCTGGGCCTCGTAGTAGTCGACGATCTCCCGAATGGTCTGCTCGTCCAAGCCGGCTGGGAGCTCATTGGTCTTCATTGGCGTACGTTCCGCATTCCCGCCATCTCCTGGCGACAAGTATACCGCAGTTTGTGGTAAAAATCCGCCATGCCGAGAACCCGAGCCGCCGCGGCCGCCTCCTCCCAGGACCGCAAAAAGACTGTCCGTCTCCCTCAAGGGTGGCGCACCACCGACAAAGACGAGATCCAACGCCGGCGGCAGCGGGCCGCCAGCGAGGCGCTCACCGTGGAGGCGCTCGAGCCGGACCATCCCGTCTTCGGGACCTTCCGCGTCTCCTCGGAGACGGGCTCCGCCTATGAGGTCGAGATCCGTTCCCTCTACGAGCACAACAACTCCTGTGGCTGTCCGGATTACGAGGTCAACGGCCTCGGCACCTGCAAGCACGTCGAGGCCGTCCTGGCCCGGGTGAGCAGCTCCCGAAAGACACGGCAGGCGCCACGCAGGATCGAGGTCTTCCTCCGCCGTACCGGCGAGCAGCCGGAGGTGCGGGCGCAGATGCTGGAGCGCTCCGGCAGCTCCGCGGCCTACGCCCTGATCGCCCGCTACTTCACCGACCAGGGCGCTCTGCGCGGCAATCCCCTGAGCCGCCTTCCGGACCTGGCCCGGGCGCTGGCCGCCGCGCCGCCGCGGGTGCGGGCGGGAATCCGGCTCTCCCGGCACCTCCTCCCCTGGATCGAACAGGAACGCCGCAAAGCCGCGCGGCAGACGGCCCGCGAGAGGTTCCTCGCCGACGTCCAGGCCGGCCGCGCCACGCTGGACCTGGTGCGGGTCCCGCTCTATCCCTATCAGCAGGAGGGCATGCTCCACCTGGCCTTCACCGAGCGGGCCCTGCTGGCCGACGAGATGGGCCTCGGCAAGACCGTGCAGGCCATCGCCGCCTGCGAGCTCCTCCGGCGCCTGCGCGGCATCGAGCGCGTGCTCGTCATCTGCCCGGCCTCCCTGAAGGGTGAATGGGAGGAGCAGATCGCCCGCTTCACCAGCCTGCCGTCGCGGAT
>QHVW01000494.1 GCA_003223675.1 Acidobacteriota bacterium | reverse complement strand
TCGCCGCTGCGCGCCTGCGTGAGCTGGTCCTGGATCTGGGTGATCTGGAAGCTGGTGGACATGCCGTTCTCGTAGCGCTTCTTCTCGGCGTCCAGGTTCTTCTCCTGGAACTCGCGCGCCTTGATGGCGGCGTCGATCGACTTGGCCGCGGTGTCGACGGCGCGGGCGGCCCGCCGCACCTCGGTGTCGATCACCAGCCGCTCCTGGTCGTAGAGGGCCTGGAAGCGGTCGACGGCGACGTTGGCCGAGGCGCTCTGGGCG
>QHVW01000493.1:6626-7428 GCA_003223675.1 Acidobacteriota bacterium | reverse complement strand
CGAACGCCGTCGGCCGCTGGCTGATCCCCGTCGTCGGGGCGGTGGTCTACCTGCTCATCACGCTGCTGTTCTTCATGGCGTTCCGCTTCTTCGCCGGCAGCGAGATCTCCTACAAGACGAGCTTCGCGGTGACCCTGCACGGCTTCCTGCCCGTCCTGGTGGGAGGGCTGCTCACCCTCCCGGTGGTCCTCAGCCGGGAGCACATCAACCTCAAGGACGCCCAGAGCGGCAATCTCCTGGCCTCCAACCTCGGGGCGTTCGCCCCGGAGGGCCTGGGGACCGCCGCGCGGTCGCTGCTGTCGAGCCTCGACCTCTTCTCGCTCTGGACCCTCGTCCTGCTGATCGTCGGCTACCGGATCGCGGCGAAGGTCTCCACGGCCGCGGCCACCACGGTGGTGGTGGTGCTCTGGGCGCTCTACGTCGCCGCCAAGGTCGGGCTGTCGGCGCTGTTCACTTGATAAGGAGCCTGCGTGAAGAAATTCGTGATCGGGCTCGTGGTCGTGGCCGTGCTGGGCGGCATCGTCTTCGCCAGCCTCCACGCCCAGGGGCGCGACAAGGGGGAGAAGGTCTACGCCGAGGGGGCCGAGCGGCGGGAGCTGGCGCAGATCGTCAAGGCGACGGGGGAGCTGCAGCCGCGCATCCAGGTCAACATCTCCGCCCACGTGGTCGGCAAGATCGACAAGCTCTACGTGCAGGAGGGGGACCTGATCAAGAAGGGGCAGCCGTTCCTGCGCCTGGAGGAACAGGCCTTCCTCGCCCAGCGCGACCAGTGGGCCGCCCAGCTCCGCAGCACCGAGACCGC
>QHVW01000493.1:0-6585 GCA_003223675.1 Acidobacteriota bacterium | reverse complement strand
GAGGCCTCCGCCAGGCTGCAGCTCGACTCGGCCCACGAGGCCGTCAGCCAGACCCGGGCCAACCTCGTCAAGGCCCAGGACGACCTCACCAAGACGACCATCTACGCCCCCTTGAGCGGCCGCGTGATCACCCTCAACGCCAAGGAGGGGGAGGTCGTCGTCTCCGGCACCATGAACAACCCCGGCTCGGTGATCGGCATCATCGCCGACATGGCCGAGATCAACGCCGAGGTGGACGTGGACGAGACCGAGATCGTCAACGTCAAGCTCGGCCAGCCGGCGACGGTGCGGGTGGACGCCCTGCCCGGCCGCGAGTACTCGGGCAGGGTGGTGGAGGTGGGGAGCTCCGGCTACAACCGCGCCAACCAGCCGGACGTCACCTTCTTCAAGGTCAAGATCCTGCTCGACCATCCGGACGACAACCTGCGCGCCCGCATGTCCGTGCGCGCCGAGATCCGCACCGCCTCCCGCCCCGGCGCGCTGACGGTGCCCATCCAGGCCGTGGTCGAGCGCGAGGGAGAGAAGGGGCAGAAGGCGAAGAAGGTCGTCTACGTGATCGAGGGCGGGAAAGCCCACGAACGGGCGGTCCAGACCGGGATCTCCGACGAGACCCGCGTCGAGCTGACCTCCGGCCTCAAGCCCGGCGAGCCGGTGGTCACCGGCCCCTACCGCACCCTGCGCGACCTCAAGGACGGCGACCCGGTGCAGGTCAGCGCGACCTCCGAGGACGAGGACAAGGCCCAGGACACGGAGAAGAAGTGATGGCGCTCATCGAGCTGCACGACATCTACAAGGTCTACGACATGGGCGCCGAGAAGGTCCACGCCCTGAACGGCGTCGAGCTGACCGTCGAGCGGGGGGAGTACCTGGCCATCATGGGCTCCTCGGGCAGCGGCAAGTCGACGCTGATGAACCTCATCGGCTGCCTCGACACGCCGAGCTCCGGCAGCTACGTCCTCAACGGCACCGCCGTCCAGGAGCTCGACGACACCCAGCTCGCCGGGATCCGCAACAAGGAGATCGGCTTCGTCTTCCAGACCTTCAACCTGCTCGCCCGCACCGACGCCCTGCACAACGTCGAGCTGCCGCTGATCTACGCCGGCCTCTCGCGCCAGGAGCGGCGGGAGCGGGCGCGCCGGGCGCTGGAGAAGGTGGGCCTCGGCTCCCGCATGACCCACCAGCCCAACGAGCTGTCGGGCGGCCAGCGCCAGCGCGTGGCCATCGCCCGCGCCCTGGTCAACGATCCCTCCATCCTGCTCGCCGACGAGCCCACCGGCAACCTCGACTCCACCACGTCCGAGGAGATCATGCAGCTCTTCGACGAGCTCCACCGGGCCGGCAACACCGTGGTCCTGGTCACCCACGAGCCGGACATCGCCGAGCACGCCTGGCGCAAGGTGACCCTGCGCGACGGCAAGGTCACCTCCGACCAGGCCACCGCCCGGGCCACCGGCTCCGATCGACCGGCGGCCGCGGCCCCGGTCTCCTGAAAGCGAGCGCCCCCATGGTCTTCCTGGAGAACTTCCGCATCGCCCTCGCGGCCCTCCGCGCCAACCTGATGCGCTCGATCCTGACCACCCTCGGGATCATCATCGGCGTCGCCGCCGTGGTGGCGGTCGTCTCCATCGTCCAGGGGCTCCAGTACACCATCACCCAGCAGCTCCAGGGGGTGGGCGCCACCTTCATCGCCGTGTCGCCCAAACAGGACCGCGGCAACTTCCCGGGCGTCGCCGCCCGCCAGGTGAAGCTCACCTCCGACGATGCCCAGGCGATCTCGGAGAAGGTCCCCGGCGTCAAGATGATGTCCCCCTTCATCCTCGGCCGCGCCACCGTCAAGTTCAAGGACCGCAAGCACAACCCGTTCATGATCATCGGCGCCACCGAGAACTACCAGGACGTCACCAACCAGACGGTCGACCGCGGGCGCTTCTTCTCCCAGGTCGACCTCGAGAACCACCGCAAGGTGACCGTCATCGGCCCCAAGATCGCCGACGAGCTCAACCTCGGGCCCAACCCCCTGGGCAAGGAGATCTACATCGACGTCTATCCCGCCACCGTCATCGGCGTGATGGAGAAGAAGGGGCAGAACCTGGGGATGGACTTCGACGACATCGTCTACGTCCCCTTCGACTCGGCGGTCAGCCTGTTCGGCCGCAACACCGCCGACCAGATCCAGATCCGCCTCCTGGCGACCGGCCCCGAGCGGGTGGAGCAGGTCAAGGACGGTGTCGGCCGCCTGCTGCGCCAGCGCCACAAGATCCCCGCCAGCGAGCCCGACGACTTCGAGGTCCAGACCCAGGACGAGATCCTGAAGACGGTCAACAAGGTCCTGGGCAGCGTCACCGCCGTGGTCGGCGGGGTGGTGGGCATCGCCCTGCTGGTGGGCGGCATCGGCATCATGAACATCATGCTGGTGTCGGTCACCGAGCGCACCCGCGAGATCGGCGTGCGCAAGGCCGTGGGGGCGCGCCGGCAGGACGTCCTGGTGCAGTTCCTCATCGAGGCGATCACCCTGTCGCTGATCGGCGGCGGCATCGGCCTCGCCCTCGGCTACGGCCTGGGAGCGCTGGTGGCCAAGCTGATCCCCGGCTTCCCGCCCGCCCACGTCCCCATCTGGGCGGTGGGGCTCGCCATCGGCTTCTCCGCCGGTGTCGGCATCTTCTTCGGCATCTACCCGGCGGCCAAGGCGTCGCGGCTCGACCCCATCGAGGCGCTGCGCTACGAATAGATTCTGGCCCGGTCTTTGCAATCTCCTGGGGTCATGTAGTAACCGATGCAGAAGGCACCATGGCGGTGCCTTTCATCCCAAGGAGACACAGCGTATGCGTAAGCAACTTGTCTTGGGTTTGACCCTGCTCCTGGTCCTCGCCACGGCGGTCTTCGCCGGCGAAAAGGCGAGCACCAAGGACTATCACCGCGTCCACGGTGACATCGCCTCGATCGACGCCACCGCTCAGACGTTCACCGTCAAGCACGGCAACGACACCTCGACCTTCAAGACCGACGCCAACACCAAGTACATGGGCCACGCCAGCAAGGCGCTCAGCTTCTCCGACCTCCAGGTCGGCGACGACGTGCGCGTGTCCTTCACGGAGAGCGGCTCGGACAAGACGGCTGCCCGGGTCGACGTGGTCCACGGCAAGAAGAGCTGAAGACCTCACTCCCCAACCCCTCTCTCCCCGAGGGAGAGAGGGGCTCTCTGGTCGACAAGCACAGAATCGGAAAGATCTGGTGCCGGAGATGGGAGTCGAACCCACACGCCCGCAGGGGGCGGCGGATTTTGAGTCCGCTGCGTCTGCCATTCCGCCACTCCGGCAAGCAGGAAGGGAATCCTAGGGGCTCCCTTCCGGGGTGTCAACCGGGTGCCGGGAGCGCGCTCAAGCAAGCGCTGCCAGGAGGCGCAGGTCGATGAGCCCCCAGGAGATATCGCCTCCCTTACGCCCTTATCACCGCATGTGACAACTTTGTGAGCACCGGAGAACAGGAGAAGTGGTTGACGCGTGAGCTTGTTCCGGTGTATAACAAGCGACGTAAGCGAAAGTCCCTCAGCGACTTACCTTACGTCCGCAGCTCCATTCGTCTCTTGCGTCAATCCAAGGGGGTCTCGACGTGACATTGAAAGTCGGTCAGAAGGTGGTTTACCCCAACCACGGCGTCAGCCTGGTCGAAAAAATCGAGCCGGGCCATATCGATGGGGTGGAGCAGACTTATTTCCATCTACGTCTCCTCGCCAACAACTCCAAGGTCATGGTGCCGAAGGCCAACATCGAATTGGTGGGCCTGCGTCCGCTCTGCCACACCAAGGAGGTGCGGGCGCTCTTCGACATCCTCGAGGACGGCAACATCGACACCTACAAGGACTGGAAGGGACGTTACAAGCAGAACCTCGACAAGATGAAGACCGGCCGCCTGACGGACGTGGCCGAGGTGCTCAAGAACCTGCGTCTCGTCTCGCAGCGCAAGAGCCTCTCGTTCCGCGAAAAGAAGATGTACGAGCGCGCCAAGTACTTCATCGTGAGCGAAGTGGCCCACGTCAAGAGCATCAACGAGCGTGAGGCCGAAGATCTGGTCGAGCAGGCGCTCAACTCCAGCCTGGAGAAGCGTCAGCGCAGGATCGCGAGCTGATTCCATCCCATCGAACGCCCAAGGGGTAGAGAAAAAGGCCGCTCTCCGGAGCGGCTTTTTTCTTTTTTGGGCCCTCACCGGGAGAGGGGGACCTGGCTGAAGCGGTGGAGCCTTTAATCCGACCGATCCGACGGATCCGTCGGATCGGTCGGATAACGCCTGATGAGGGCCCCCCCCGGGCGGGGAACCCCGCCGGGGACCCTGTTAGAATCTGCTCGCTTATGAGACGCCCAACCGCAGCCCTGGTGCTCCTCCTTGCCCTGCTCACTCCGCTGATGGCCGCCGCCCAGGACGAGCCTGCCGCGCCGCCGGCGTCCGCCGCCAACCAGGTGGAGCTCCGGCTGGAGGAGCGGCTCCTCTCGCTCGACCTCCTCAACTACAACCAGACGCGCGACCGCGAACGGCAGGCGGGCCTGCACGTGGCCGAGGTCCTCAACCGCCTCGATCAGACGCTCGCCTCCGACTGCCGCCCACGCCGCCGAGGACAAGCTCAACCTCCAGATCGAGAAGCTCCAGGAACGGCTGCGGCGCATCGCCCTGCTGGAAGGGGATACCGGCGCGCCCGCGCGCCCCGCCGACGCGGTGTCCGGCCGCTGGCGGGTCACCATCCTGCCGATGAGCGCCACCGCGACCTTCGACTTCCGTCTCGACGGCACCGTCATCAGCGGGACCTACAAGATCGACGGTGGCACCTCGGGCTCGTTCCGCGGTACCTTTGCCGCCGGCAATCTGCGGTTGCAGCGGATCGACGCCCAAGGGGGCACCGACAGCGTCTGGCTGGGGACCGTGGCCAACGGGCGGATCACCGGCACGTGGACGGCCAACGAGCTGGCCGCTGGACAACCGACGCAGGGAAACTGGACCGCGGTCCGGGAAGGTGGACAATAACGTGAACAAAGACACCGTCGATCCCAATCTGCTCAGCGAGAGCAGCCCGCAGGCGGGCGCCGAGACCCCGCCCCCGGCCGCCGCGCCTCCGGCCGTCCGACCTCACCCGGTGGCCCATCCAGGCTCGATGAACAAGGACAACCTGCTCTTTCTGATGGGCGGCATCCTCGTCGGCTTCGTCACCGCTTATCTCTTCTTCGAGGCCATGTCCGCCCGCCAGCCGCCGCGCCTGACGCCGCAGCTCCGGGCCCAGATCGTCTCCGGCGAGGGCGGCGGCGGCATGGGTGCCGCCGCCGAGGCCCCGGCCGAAGGCGGCGACGCCAACGCCGCGCCCGCGGGAGCCCAGGGGGGCGGCCCCGGCATGGCCCAGATCCAGCAGCTCCGCGACTACGTGGAGAAGAACCCCAACGACGCCAACGCCGTCCGCCAACTGGCCGACCTGAACTTCAACATCTCGAACTGGCAGCGGGCTCAGGAGCTGTACAGCCACTACCTGGAGCTCAAGCCCAACGATCCGGACGTGATGACCGACCTCGGCATCACCTACCGGGAGACCCAGCAGTACGACAAGGCGCTCGACCTCTTCCGCCGCTCGAAGCAGATGGCGCCCGACCACTGGCAATCCCTCTACAACGAGGTGGTGGTCCTGATGGACCTGAAGAAGAACGACGAGGCCGGTCAGGTCATGGCGCAGCTCCAGAAGATGCAGCCGGGCAATCCGGACGTCGCCAAGCTGGCGGAAGCCGTGGCCCGCCAGCGCAACGCGGCCTGAGGGGCCATGACGCGGATCATCGGCATCATCCTTCTCCTGATCATCCTCTGGATGGCGGTGAAGGGCTTCACCCGGCAGCTCCGCGCGGCCGTCTTCGGCCCGCCCTCCATCCCCAAGGCGCCGCCGCGGGCCGCCGTGGCCGAGACCCTGGTCCAGTGCGCCACCTGCGGCACCTACGTGGCCGCCAGCCGGGCCCTCAAGGCCGGCCGGGGAGACGCGGTCTTCTGCTCCGAGGAGTGCCGGAGATCGAACCCTCAGCCCTGACCCCTCACTCCCCAAACCCCTCTCTCCCGGCCCTCCTCCCGCCCCTGCCGGGGAGAGAGGGGCCGGAAGGGTGGGAGGAGGGCTGGGAGAGGAGGGCCGGGGAGGTGAGGGCCTTCGCCGAGATCGCCGTCCCCCTCCCGCTGCCGGGCCCGCTCACCTATGAGATCCCGGACGCCTGGATTCCCCTGGCCGCCCCCGGCGTGCGCGCCCGGGTCCTCATCGGCCGCCGCCGGCTGACCGGGCTGATCGTCCGGGTCCATGAAGACCGCCCCGAGGACATCAACCTGCGGCCGCTGGAAGAGATCCTCGACCGCGAGCCGGTGGTGCCGGACGACCTCCTCGACCTCGCCCGCTTCACCGCCGACTACTACATGGCGCCGATCGGCGAGGTGGTCCGCTCCATGCTTCCCTCCGATCTGCCGCCCTGGGGGGACCGCAAGGTCCGGCTCACCGACGCCGGCGCCCTCGCGATACCGCGGAGCCCGTCCGAGTCGGCCGTGATCGCCGCCCTGCGCGAGGGGGGGAGGATGACCCTG
>QHVW01000492.1 GCA_003223675.1 Acidobacteriota bacterium | reverse complement strand
CTGATGAACGAGCTGCGCGGCGACCGCGGTCTCAACTACGGCGACTACTCCTACATCGAGTACCTGCAGAGCCCGCCGAACGTCACCACGCCGCCCCCCAACGTGCCGCGGCGGGAGCAGTATTTCTCGGTGTGGATCCGGCCGGTCGTGCCGGCGGACGCCCATTTCGCGCTGCGCGCCGGCCTCTACGAGGTGCAGCGGCTGCGCGAGAAGGGCATGACGGAGGCGGAATTCAACCTCACCCGCGACTTCCTCCTCAACTACTCGAAGCTCTTCGCCCAGAGCCCCTGGGACCGCCTCGGCTACGCCATGGACAGCAAGTTTTATGGCATGCCCTACTACATCGACGAGATCCAGGCGCGGCTGCCGAAGCTGACGGTGGCGGACGTCAACGCGGCGATCAAGAAGTACCTGAGCACCGACAACTACGAGGCGGTGATGGTCACCGCGAACGCCCAGCAGCTCAAGGAGACCCTCCAGAAGGACGAGCCCAGCCCGAAGACCTACAACAGCCAGGTGGACCCCAAGGTCACCGAGGCGGACAAGATCATCGTGCCGCTCAAGGTCGCGCCGACGAAGATCGACGTCGTGCCGGTGGCGGAGGTGTTCCAGAAGTAGGCCGCTTTAAGGAGCGAGCCTGAAATACCGCGGCGAAGCCCCCACCTCCACCTCGACGCCGGTGGGGGCCGCCATCTTCTCCCCGTCCCGTCCCACCACTACGATCGCGGGTCCCGGCAGCGTGGCACGCGCCGGCTGGCCCGTGGCGCTCCAGCCCACCACGACCTCCGTGCGGGCGGGGAGCCGGAAGCGGTAGAGCCGGACCGGCGGCGGCGCCGGGAGGACCTCCTCCAGCCGCGCGCCGTCGAGCTCGCGGATCAGCGTCCTCAAAGCGTGGAAGCTCGGCCGGTGGCGGGGGTGCGCCGGATCGGCGGGATCGACCAGGCCGGACCCCCGCGCCACCACCTGCCACCAGAAGACCCGCTCGATCACCCCCGTACCCAGCGCCAGCAGGTAGTAGCGGACGAGGTAGTCGGCCTGCGACTCCTCGTCCACCGAGACGTCCCGGCCGGCCGGCGAGTGCGGCCCCTCCCGCAACGGCCAGTTGACCTCGGTGATCCAGCAACGGGGAGAGGCATTGCGGGAGGTCTCGGCGATGGCGCGCAGGAGCAGGGCCTTGTCCTCCGCGTCCAGCCCGGCCTGGCGGTTCTCGGGCGCTCCCCGGCGGTCGACATAGAGCAGTGCCGAGACCGCGTCGAAACGGAAGCCGGGATCTCGGAGATTCAGCACGGCGGCCGTGACGTGATACTCGAAGTCGATCACTGAGGGGCCGAGCAGCTCGACGCCGGAGTAAGGGCGGAGCACCTCCTCGGCCGCGCGCGCCAGCTCCGTGTACTCGCGGACGTTCCAGACCCCCCACTTGCTGCGGTTGATCGCCTGCCCCACCTGGAAGCGCCGGCCGTAGGGGGTGAAGCGGGAGGCGATCTCCTCCAGGGCGCGGCGCCAGCGGACCGGGTCGCGCACCAGCTCCCGGCTCTGGGGCAGGGCGAAGGTCACCTCCAGGCCCCGGCCGTGGAGCTGGCGGGCCAGCTCCACTTCCGCGGCATGGTCCTCCTCCCAGGGATGGAGGCGCAGCAGCACGTGGCGCGCCCCCAGCTCCTCGACCAGCGCGAGGGGCATCTCCGGCGCCTCGGGCCAGGGCCGGACGCCGACGCCGATCCCGGAGAAGTCGACCGGCCTGGTATGAAGCTGAGCCTTCAGCTCCTGATAGCGCCGCCAGATCCGGGGGAAGGAGGCGGCGGCCACCGCCACCTCCACGCCATGAGAGCGGACGTCCGCCAGCCGCACCCGCAGCTTGTCGAGCCGGCCGGCGTGCTGGTGGGGCTGGTCCGAGAGGTGATCCCAGACCACCTTGTCGCGGGCGCCGGCCCCCGCGGGCGCCTCGGGGATGTGGGCGTGGGTACCGCGCGGGAGAAGGAGCCGCCGCAGCCGGTCCCGCCCCCCCCGCAGGCGTTGCTTCGACTCGTTCTTCCAGCGGAAGCCGTGGTGGTAGGCGAGATAGAGGTCCCGGCGAAGACCGGAGACCGGAGCTCCCCAGTAGCTCCGCAGCAGCAGCTCCTGATGCTCGGGGCGGAAGAGCGCCAGGCGCGAGAGGTCGCGCAGCCGCTCCGACACGCTGGGCGGCTTGGCGCACCGCGTCCGGTTGAGATCCAGCAGATAGACGTCCGTGGGGCGGCGGTCCGGGCCGAAGCGGAGGAGGAGGTTGCCGCCGGAGAGGTCGCGGTGCCAGAAGCCGGCGTCGTGGAGCCGGCGCGCCGTCCGCCCCAGCGCCTCGACGAAAGCCGGGAAATCGACCTCGGGGAAGCGCGTTGCCTCCTCGCCGGCATTGGCGGCGCGGAAGAGATAGCGCGCCTCGATCGTGTCGGAGAGATAGCGGCAGACGTGGAAAGCCGGGCCCTCCTCGCCCGCCGACTCGATCAGCATCACCGGCTCCGGGGTCTGCAGGCCGGCCGCGAGCAGGGCCTGGGCGACGCGCCAGCTCTTCGCGGCCTTGCTCCCCTGGAAACGCCTCTTCAGCCGGTCCCGGAAGCTGCGGTGGCGAAGCTGCTTGACCACCACCTCGACCGGCCCGGCCGCCGTCTCCAGGCGGGCCATGTAGAGATAGTTGCGCCCCCAGTGGAGGGCCTTCAGGGCCGCGGCGGGATCGGTCAGCGAGCGGACGGCCGCCGCGAGGTCGGCCGGACGGAGATCGACCGCCAGCTCGCCGGTCCAGCCGGGGAGGGAGAAGGGCTCGCTCCGGATCGTCAGACCTCCACGACGTCGAAGCGCTCGTGGTGAAGCTCGGGGTCGCTCTGGATCAGGATGTGGACCTCGAGCGAGCGCTCCAGCTCGTCGAGGATGGCCCGCTCCTCCTGCTGGAGGGTGCGGGCGATCTCGGGGTGGACCCGCAGCAGGAGCTCCGGGGTGGCGATACGCCCGCGCAGGTGGAGGAGCTCCTTCCTGAGGTTGAGACAGATCGTGGTGTTCGATTGGATGCGGCCGCGGCCGGAGCAGTAGGGGCAGCTCTGGGTGAGCAGGCGCTCCAGGTTGGCGCGGCTGCGCTTGCGGGTGATCTCGACCAGGCCGAACTCGGAGATGTTGAGCACCTTGGTCTTCGCCCGGTCCTTCTTGATCTCGCTCTCCAGGCTGGCGAAGACCTCCTGGCGGTGCTCGGGCTCGGTCATGTCGATGAGGTCGATCACGATGATGCCGCCGAGGTCGCGCAGGCGGATCTGGCGGACGATCTCGGAGACCGCCTCCAGGTTCGTCTGCAGCACCGTGTCCTCCAGGCTCGTCTGCCCCACGAAGCGGCCGGTGTTGACGTCGATCGCCACCAGCGCCTCGGTGGGGTTGATGACGATATACCCCCCCGACTTGAGCCAGACCTTGCTTTTGAGAGCCGCCTCGATCTGCTCCTCGATGCCGAACTGCTCGAACAGCGTGGCCTTCTGCTGGCGGAAGAGCTTGACCTTGGCGACCAGCCCCGGCTGCACCTGGTCGAGGAACTCGACGATGCGCTCGTAGGTCTCCTCGCCGTCCACCCAGAGCACGGCCAGGTCCTGGCGCAGCAGATCGCGCACCACCCGCAGGGCGAGGTCGAGGTCCTGGTGGAGGAGGGTGGGGGCCGAGACCTTGCCGGCCCGCTGGCGGACCTTCTCCCACAGGCGCGCCAGATAGGTGAGATCGCTCTCGAGCTCCTCGCGCCCCTTCCCCTCCCCCGCCGTGCGGACGATCAGCCCGCCGCCGATGACGGGGAGCTGCTGGAGGAGCGCGAGGAGCCGCTCCCGCTCGACCTCGTCCTCGATCCGCCGCGAGACGCCGAAGTGGCGCACGGTGGGCAGCAGCACCAGATAGCGCCCGGGCAGGGTGACGTGGGTGCTGATGCGCGCCCCCTTGTTGGGGAGCGGGTCCTTGACCACCTGGACGATGATCTCCTGTCCCGCCTTCAACAGGTCGTCGATCGAGGGGGTGACCTGCGGCGTGTGATGGTTGTTGTTGAGGTCGTCGGCGCGGCCGTCGTCGAGCTCCAGGTCCTCCATCGACTCGACGTCGGCGGCCACGTCGCTGACGTAGAGGAAGGCGTCGCGCTCGAGGCCGACGTCGACGAAGGCGGCCTGCATGCCGGGGAGGACACGGGTGACCCGCCCCTTGTAGACATTGCCCACGAGCCCCCGGTGGCGGTGCCGCTCGACGAAGATCTCCGTCAGGCGGTCGTCCTCCAGGACGGCGATCCGGGTCTGGTGCGGATCGCTCTCGATGAGCATCTTGAGGCTCATGGCGAGGGAGATTGTATACGAGCCCCTCTCCCGAGT
>QHVW01000491.1 GCA_003223675.1 Acidobacteriota bacterium | reverse complement strand
TAGGCGGAGAATGGCTCGGCGCGGGGGCCCGGATGGGGCTCGTGGCGCCTCACCTGGTGCAGCACCACCTCCAGCGGCGCTCCGCTTCCATAGTCGATGCGGAACGGCGTTCCCTGGTGCGCCTCGAACGCGGCGGCCGTCAGATCCTGCAGCATAGGGCCGCTACTGTAGACCAACCAGCGGGGAAAATCGAGGGCACGGAAATTGCTCAAAGAAGAAGCCGTCGGGCCATGGATACCTTCTCCCAGCAGCCGCTTCCGGCCTCGCTCCTGATCGACGCGCACGTCCATTTCCACGCCTGCTTCGATCGCGACACCTTCCTCGACGCCGCCTTGCGCAACTTCGCGCGGGGGGCGGCGGAGCTCGGGCTCGCCGATCGCCCCTTCCTGGGCTGCCTGATGCTGGCCGAGACGGCGGAAGCCCGCTGGTTCCTGCGCTGGCAGCGGCGGGAGGATGGGGTGAAGCACGGCGCGTGGGACTTCGAGCCCACGCCCGAGCCGGCCGCCCTGATCGCGCGGCGGCGGAGCGACGGCGAGCGGCTGCTGGTGGTCGCCGGCCGTCAGGTGCGCTCGCGCGAGGGGATGGAGGTGCTGGGGCTCGCCACGCTGGAGGAGTTTCCCGACCGCCTCCCGTTCCACGACGCCCTCGCCCACGTGCGGTGGAGCGGCGCCCTCACCGTGCTCCCCTGGGGGTTCGGCAAGTGGTGGCTCTACCGCGGCGCCCTGATCGAGAAGATCGTCTGCCGCTCGGAGCGCCCTGGGATCTGCCTGGGGGACAACGCCGGCCGCCTGGAGATCGCCGGCCGGCCCCGGCTGTTCCGAGAGGCCGAGACGCGCGGCATCCCGGTGTTCCCCGGCAGCGATCCCCTGCCGTTCCCGGAGCAGGTGGACCGTGCCGGCTCCTACGGCTTCCTGCTGGAGGAGGGATTCGACGAGCGCCGGCCGGCCGAGAGCCTGCGGCGGGCCCTGCGCGCGCTGGACCATTCGCCACGGGTTTGGGGAAGGTGCCGTGACCTGACGGGCTTCTGCCAGGACCAGTACGCCCTGCGCTTCCACCGCCCCCGGCGGGCGAGACCTCGCCCACGCCTCACGGTCCCGGTGGATACTGCCTCCTTTCCATGGATACGGTGATCGAGCGGAGTCTCCTGCCGAGAGAGGTCCCCGACGTCGAGACCGCGTCCGAGGGGTATGCCCGTCGGTTCGCCGGAGAGGTGGGGACATTTTTTCTGGACGTCCAGGCGAGGACCGTCCTAGAGCTCCTCTCTCCCTGGCCGGGGGCGCGGGTGCTGGAGGTGGGCGGCGGGCACGCTCAGCTCGCCGGTCCCCTGGCCGAGCGGGGGTACAGGGTGACGGTCACCGGCAGCGCGATGTCCTGCCGGGAGCGGCTCGGCCATGGCTTCGCCTTCGAGGTCTGCGACGCCGGCCGGCTGCCATTTTCAGATCGTTCGTTCGACGCGGTGGTGGCCGTGCGGCTGCTGACCCATCTGGAGCGCTGGCGCGAGGCGCTCGCCGAGATGTGCCGGGTGGCGCGGCACGCGGTGATCGTCGACTACCCGGACACCCGGAGCTTCAACCGGCTCTACGGCGCCCTCTTCGCCTGGAAGAAGGCGTTCGAGGGGAACACCCGCGAGTTCCGCTGCTTCCGGCCGGGGGAGGTGATCGCGGAATGCGCCGGGAACGGCTTCGGGCGGCCAGCGGTGCGCCGGCAGCTCTTCGCGCCTATGGTCGTCCACCGCGCAATGGGCCGGGCGGGCTTCTCCCGGAGCATCGAACGGGTGAGCGGTCTCCTGGGGCTGACGCGGGCGCTGGGATCGCCCGTCGTCCTGCGCACTGAACGAGAGGAGAAGGCATGAGGATCCTGGTCACCGGCGGCACGGGCTTCACCGGCAAGGCCCTGGTGCGGCGCCTGCTCGACCTGGGGCACGAGGTGGTGGCCCTCGACTATAAAGAGGGGTTGAGGACGGCGGAGCTGCGGGATTGGGGGGCCGAGGTGGTGCTGGGCAGCGTCACGGATCGGGACGTGGTGCGCCGCGCCCTGGACGGCGCCGAGGTCGTGCACCATCTGGCCGCCGCCTTCCGCGAGATGAACGTGCCGGACAGCCACTACTGGCAGGTCAACGTCCAGGGCACCCGCAACGTCCTGGAGGCGGCGCTCGACCAGGGGGTGCGGAAATTCGTCTACTGCAGCACCTGCGGCGTGCACGGCAACGTCGACCACCCGCCGGGCGGGGAGGACGCGCCCATCCGGCCCGCCGACTACTACCAGCGCAGCAAGTACGAGGCCGAGCCGCTGGTGCGTGAATTCAACCGGCGGGGGCTCCCCTCGGCGATCCTGCGCCCGGCAGCGATCTATGGCCCGGGCGATCCCGAGCGTTTCCTGATGATTTTCCGCCGGGTGGCCCGCGGCACCTTCCCCATGCTCGGCGACGGCCGGACCTACTATCACCCGCTCTACATCGACAACCTGGTCGACGCCTTCGTCCTCGCCATGGCGGACGGGGTGGGCGAGGGCGAGGCCTATCTGATCGCCGACGAGGAGTACCTGGAGATCGAGGACCTGGTGATGCGGGTGGGCAGGGCGCTCGGCGTGGAGGTGAAGGTCCCGCACTACCCGGTCTGGCCGGTGGTCGCCGCCAGCCACGTGGTGGAGAAGGCGTGCCGGCCGTTCGGCATCTCGCCGCCGATCTTCCCCCGCCGGGTCGAATGGTACCGGCAGAACCGGGCCTTCAGGATCGACAAGGCCCGGCGGGAGCTGGGGTACGAGCCCAGGGTGGGGATCGACGAGGGGCTCCGCCGCACCGCGGACTGGTATCGCCAGGAGGGATATCTCTAGACGCGGATGCAAGAATGACCGGCTGGATCGTATCGTTTGCTCTCCTGCTGGCGGCTCCGGTCGTGGTGCCGCGCCACGGCACGGCCGAGATCGTCCTCACCGCGGCTTCCTCCTACGACGGCGCCGCGGGGGAGCCGGACCCGTTCGATCTGGAGGTGACGGCGCAAGTCGTCTCGCCGTCGGGGAAACGGTATGAGGTCCCTGGCTTCTTCGACGGCGACGGAGAGGGGGGACAGGTGGGGCGGATCTTCAAGGTCCGCGTCGCCGCGGAGGAGGCGGGCGTCTGGAGCTGGACCACGGCGAGCGGCGTGCCGGGGCTCGACGGTCTCGCGGGGAGCTTCCGCGTGGAGGGGGAGCTGCCGGGCCTCTTCCGCCAGGGTCCGATCGGGGTGGGATCAGGGTCGCCGCGCGCCTTCCGGCGGCGGGAGGGGGGACCGGTCTTCCTCCTCGGCAAGTTTCTCGACGTGGCGGCGCCCAAGCCGATCCAGTTTTCCCACACCCTGCTCTCGGAGCAGCTCTCGGACGCCGACCGCCAGGCGATGCTCGACCGCCAGGTCTCCCTGGGGCTCAACAAGATCGACGTCTATCTCGCCAACCGCGGCGACTACGGCGGCGCCTGGCCCACCACCCCCTGGCTGGGCTCGGCCGCCGCCAGCGACAAGCGGTATTTTGACCTCCGGCGCTGGCGCTCCTACGAGGAGTGGGTCCGGCGGCTGCGGGACGCCGGCCTCGTGGCCCAGCTCTGGTTTTTCGCCGACGATTCGGATTTCGGGAGCCTGCCGGACGCCGACCGCCGGCGGCTGATGCGCTACGGCATGGCCCGCCTCTCGGCCGAGGTCAACACGATGTTCACCCTCGCCCTCGAATGGCAGGAGGGGTGGACGGTTCCCAAGGTGAATGCCGACGGCGCCTTTCTCCAGGAGCGCAACCCCTGGTCCCGGCTGGTGAGCGTGCACGGGGTGACCGGCGACTTCGCCCTCCCAGCCGCCCCCTGGATCGACTACCTGGACCTCCAGGCCGGCAATGAGGCGACGCCCACGGCGGTCCATGCGCTGGCGCTCGCCAACCGCGCCTTAGCGGAGAAGCCGTTGCTCGTGGAGGAGCTGGGGATGGGGGAGGAGGGCGCGGTCAACCGCCGGAAGGCCTGGGCGGCGTTCCTGGCCGGGGCGGCCAGCGTGGGGACCGGCGCCTCCCTGGGCCCTCTGGGGAGATTCGCCGCGCGCGCCCCCTTCGCCGAGATGGCGCCCGCGGACGGTCTGGTGCTCGGAGGGAGCGCCTGGGCCCTCGCCGCGCCGGGGAGCGACTACGTCGTCTACTTCTACAACGGCGGCACCGTCCGCGTGGATCTGCGGTCGGCCTCCGGGCCCCTCCAGGCCGAGTGGTACGACCCGCGCGACGGCAGCTCCCATCCGCTCCCCGCCGCGGCGGGCGGAGGGGTGGAGAGCTTCACCGCGCCCTCCCAGGAAGATTGGGTTCTCTACCTCCGGCGTCCCGGCTAATCCTCGTCCGCCTGCACCGACAGGGAGGAGACGAGCTCCGGCAGCGGTGTCTGCCCGGGAGGCGCCGGCCGGGTGAGGTCATAGACCCAGATCACCGGCCCCTTGCCTCCCCAGGCGGCGGGATCGAAGGTGCGGAGCCGCTCCGTCCGGTCGAGCTCCTGGTAGAAGCGGACGAAGGAGGGGAAGCGGAGGCCCCGGCGGGCGAGGGTGAAGTACTGGTTGCGGGCCAGGCTGTTGATCACCACGTAGCGGACTCCCTTGCGACGATACTCCGCGAGCGGCTGAGGCTGGCGGGAGACCAGCGGGTTCCCCATGTCGAGGTCGGTCGGATCGCTCCGCAGCTCCGCGTCGCTCTTCTCGCGCGGCAGCCACCACGGATGCCCGAGCTCGTCGAGATTGAAGCCGTCCTGCGGCGGATACCGGCGCAGCAGGTCGAGGCGCAGCCCCTGGTTCCGCGTGAAGGGGCCCGGCGGCAATCCGCGCAGGATCGTCGCCATGCGGTCCGCCGACTGC
>QHVW01001074.1 GCA_003223675.1 Acidobacteriota bacterium | reverse complement strand
AGGATCTCTGGCGGGGCCTCGCCCGCTTTCACGAGCTCTGCCTCCGCTACGTCGCCCTCCAGAACGAGCAGTCTGAACGGCAGGACCGCGTGCGCCTCGAGCGCCGGCTGGACCTGGACCGCGCGAGCCTCCGGAGCGCCTACGCCCGGCTGGCCTCCATCCTCCAGCCGGCGGCCGGCGCCGGCCCGGGTCTCCACGAGCACGCCGACCCTCTCCTCGCCGTATGCGCCCTCGTCGGCGGCTCTCAGGGCATCACGATCCGAGCCCGCCCGGACGCGCCGGCCGGGGGAAAGCTGGAGGACCGCCTCGTCCGGATCTGCGCCGACTCGCGGGTCCGCTCCCGCCGGGTGATCCTGCGCGAGGACTGGTGGCGGCGCGACAACGGCCCCCTGGTCGCCTTCCGCACGGCCGACGCGGAGCCGAAGGTCAAGCGTCCGGTCGCCCTGCTGCCCCTCTCGGCCCGGGACTACGAGATGGTCGATCCGGTCGAGGGGACCCGGGCCCGGGTCGACGCCGCGGTCGCCGAGAGCCTGAGCGGCGACGCCCACATGTTCTATCCGCCGCTGCCGGAGCGGCCGGTCACCAAGGGGGACCTGCTGCGCACGGCGCTCGCCGGCCGCCGGCGCGATCTCCTGACCATTCTCCTCATAGGGGCCGGCGGCGGCCTCCTCGGCATGCTCGTCCCCATCCTGACCGGCCAGCTCTTCGGCAGCGTCATCCCGGGAGCCGAGCGCGGTCAGCTCCTGCAGATCACCCTGGCCCTGATCGTCGCCGCCCTCGCCGGATCGATCTTCCAGCTCACCCGGAGCATCGCCGTCCTGCGCATCGGCGGCAAGGCGGACGGCCGCGTGCAGTCCGCCGTCTGGGACCGCCTGCTCTCCCTGCCGGTGACCTTCTTCCGCAACTACACGGTGGGGGACCTGGCGAACCGCTCCCTGGGGATCAACGCCATCCGGGAGATGCTGACCGGCAACGTCCTCACCCTGCTCCTGGGCGCGGTCTTCTCGGTCTTCAGCTTCGGGCTCCTCTTCTACTACAGCTGGCGGCTCGCCCTGATCGCCACCGTGCTCGTGCTCCTGCTCTCCGGGGTCACGACGGGGCTGGTCTGGCTCCAGATCCGCCATCAGCGGGCGCTCCTGGATCTGCAAGGAAAAATCGCCAGTCTCCTCTTCGGGCTGATCAACGGCATTGCCAAGCTCCGGGTGGCCGGCGCCGAGGCCCGGGCCTTCGCCCGCTGGGCCGAGCGCTTCGCCGAGCAGCGGCGGCGGACCCTGGCCGCGCAGCGGGCGGCCAACCTCCAGACCGCCTTCAACGCCGTCTACGGAGTGCTCTCTTCGCTGGTCCTCTTCGCCGTCGTGGGCTCCGCCTCGACGGAGGCCATGCCGGTCGGCGAGTTCCTCGCCTTCAGCGCCGCCTTCGGCCAGTTTCTGGCCGCGGCGCTCTCCCTCGTCTCAGCCTTCTCGAGCGTCCTCACCATGGTGCCCCTCTACGAGCGCCTGTCGCCCATCCTGGAGACGGTGCCCGAGGTCGACGAGTCCAAGTCCGAGCCGGGGGACCTCGCCGGGGAGATCGAATTCAGCCACGTCTCCTTCCGCTACCAGGCGGACGGCCCCCTGATCCTGGACGACGTCTCCTTCCGGGCCGGCCCGGGGGAGCTCATCGGTCTGGTCGGCCCCTCGGGAGCGGGCAAGTCGACCTGCCTGCGGCTGCTCCTCGGCTTCGAGAAGCCCACCGCCGGCTCCATCTACTTCGACGGCCAGGACCTGGCCGGCCTCGCCGTGCAGTCGGTCCGCCGCCAGATCGGGGTCGTCCTGCAGACCGGCCGGCCGATGGCGGGGAGCCTCTTCTCGAACATCATCGGCAGCTCGAACCTGAGTATCGACGACGCCTGGGAAGCGGCGCGGATGGCGGGCCTGGAGGAGGACATCAAGGCCATGCCGATGGGGATGCACACCGTGGTGAGCGAGGGGGCGGAGACCTTCTCGGGCGGCCAGAAGCAGCGCATCCTGATCGCCCGGGCGATCGTCCACCGGCCGCGGATCGTCCTCTTCGACGAGGCCACGAGCGCCCTCGACAACCGCACCCAGGAGACCGTCAGCCGCAGCCTGGAGAGGCTGAAGGCGACGAGGATCGTCATCGCCCACCGCCTGAGCACGATCCAGAACGCCGACCGCATCTACGTCGTCGACGGGGGCCGGGTGGTGGAGGAGGGGAGCTACGAGGATCTCCTCCGCCGCGGCGGCCCCTTCGCCCGCCTCGCCGAACGCCAGATCGCCTAGG
>QHVW01000490.1 GCA_003223675.1 Acidobacteriota bacterium | reverse complement strand
CCTGTCCGCCGACGCGCGGGCGCGGCTTCTCCGGTACGCCTTCATGAAGCTCACCCGGGACCTCGACTCCCGGTTCGAGGCCCTGCTGCTCACCGGCCGGGTCTCCAAGTGGTACAGCGAGGTGGGGAGCGAGGCGACCACCATCCCGGCGGGGCTGGCCCTCGGGGCCGGCGACGCCCTGTGCACCCTGCACCGCGACCTCGGCGCCATCCTCGCCGTCTATCTCGATCCCGCCCGCGCCTTCCCGGGGCTCGGTTTTGGGGAGCCCGATGGCCGCAGGCCCGATCCCGATCTCCTGATGCACCGCCTCGCCTGCCAGCTCCTCGGCAAGGGGGAGGGGTTCTCGCAGGGGGTCGAGCGCTCGTTCCATTATGGCTACCTGGCGCCCGAGCACGGCATCCTGCACGTGGGCATGATCAGCCACCTGGGCTCGATGATCCCGGTGGCGGCCGGCTGCGCCTTCGCCTTCCGCCAGTCCGGCAGCGACCGGGTGGCGATCAACTTCATCGGCGAGGGGGGCACCTCCACCGGCGATTTCCACGAGGGGCTCAACATGGCCGCCGTCTGGAAGCTGCCGCTGATCCTGGTGATCGAGAACAACCGCTACGCCTTCTCGACGCCGGCCCGCCTCCAGTACGCCGCCAAACAGCTCTCCGACCGCGGCCCCGGCTACGGCGTCGCCGCGGAGACCGTGGACGGCAACGATCCGGACGCCATGGCGGCGGCCTACTCGCGCGCCGTGGCCCGCGCCCGCGCCGGCGAGGGGCCCACGCTCATCGAGGCCATGCTCGGCCGCATGCGCGGTCACGCCGAAGGGGACGACTCGCTCAAGGTGGTCCCCCCCGACGAGCTGGCCTTCTACCGCGCCGCCGATCCCGTGCCCGCCTACGCCCGCCGCCTCGAATTGGAGGGGGTGTTGGATGCCGCCACCCGCGAAAGGCTGGAGGCGCGGATCGCGGAGATGGTCGAGGCGGCCATCACGCGGGCGATCGACGCGCCGCCACCGGCGGACGAGGTCGCCCTCCGCCCCGTCTTCGCGCCCGATCCGCCGCGCCGGGTGCCCGTCGAGGCGCCGGCCGTGGTGAAGAGCCGGCCTAGGGGTGAGACCACCTACGTCGACGCCATCAACCAGGCGCTGCTGGAGGAGATGGAGCGCGACTCCTCGGTGGTGCTGATGGGGCAGGACATCGGCGCCTTCGAGGGGGCCTTCCGCACCACCAAGGGGCTGCACGCCCGCTGGCCCAACCGGGTGCTCGACACGCCCATCGCCGAGAGCGGCACGATCGGCATCGCCATCGGCGCGGCGCTCCTCGGCTACCGGCCGGTGGTCGAGATGCAGTTCGGCGATTTCATCTCCTGCGGCTTCAACCAGCTCGTCAACGTGGCGGCCAAGCTCTACTACCGCTGGCAGGTCCCTTGCCCGATCGTGGTCCGCCTCCCCACCGGCGGCGGCGTGGGGGCCGGCCCCTTCCACTCGCAGAACCCGGAAGGGTGGTTCGCGCACACGGCCGGCATCAAGGTCGTCTGCCCGGCCACGGCCACGGACGCCATGGGCCTGCTCAAGGCGGCGATCCGCGATCCCAACCCGGTGATGCTCTTCGAGCACAAGTTCCTCTCCCGCCGGATCAAAAGCGTGCTGCCGGACGGCGACGCCGTGGCCCGGCTGGGCGAGGCGCGGGTGATGCGCCCCGGCAAGCACCTGACGCTGATCGGCTACGGCGCCACCACCTGGACCGCGATGGAGGCCGCGGACGAGCTGGCGAAGTCCGGGGTCGAGGCCGAGGTGATCGATCTCCGCACGCTGGTTCCCTATGACGAAGAGACGGTGCTCGCCTCGGTCAAGCGGACGGGCCGGGCGCTGATCGTCCACGAGGCGCAGCTCACCGCGGGCTTCGGCGCCGAGGTGGCCGCCCGCCTCGCCGACGCCGCCTTCCCCTGGCTCGACGCGCCCATTCGCCGCGTCACCTATCCGGACCGGCCGGTGCCCTACGCCAAGAGCCTGGAGAAGGTGCTGCTGCCGGACAAGGAGAAGGTGGTGCGGGCGGCTCGGGAGCTG
The DNA here is from genome assembly GCA_003223675.1 of Acidobacteriota bacterium. Taxonomy (GTDB): domain Bacteria; phylum Acidobacteriota; class Thermoanaerobaculia; order Multivoradales; family UBA5704; genus DATARR01. The sequence goes on along the minus strand of QHVW01000490.1, from coordinate 2,327 downwards.
ATGGAGTTTTAAGGGCTCTGCCCCGGTTGCAGCGGTCTACCCTCCGAAGCCTCACCCCCTGGCCCCCTCTCCACTCCGTGGAGAGGGGAACGTATCTGAGGCGACCTGCCGGATTTCAAGAACGCTGATCTCTGGGCCCTCCCTCTCCACGAAGTGGAGAGGGACCGAGGGTGAGGCTTCGGAGGGCAGGACGCCCCGAGGGCACGAGAGGTCTGAAGTCCCTCCTACTGCTTCTTGAGCTGCTTCTCCAGCTCCTCGATCCGCTTCTCCAGCGCCTTGAGCTTCTTCTCCAGCTCGACCTCGCGCGGCGAGACGAGGCGGTGGACCTGGCCGTCCTTCTGATCGGCCCAGTCCCCGACCTTGAATTTTTCCATCCCCTTCCACTCGCCGGGATTCATCCGGAGCCCCATGGGCTCACCGTCTCCATCCTTGAAGAAGAGGGGACCCATGTCGATCTCCGGCCGCTCCTTCTCGACGATCGCGGCGGTGACGTTCTGGGCCTTGCCGTTGCGCCAGACCTCGATCGGGACCTGCTGCCCGTCGTTGAGCTTGCGGATCTTCCCCGTCACGTCCCAGCTCGACTTGAGGGGGCCGCCGTCGATCCGCGTCAGGATGTCTCCCACCCGGATGCCCGCCTTCTCCGCGGGGCTCCCCGGCTCGACCCTGGCCACCAGGGCGCCCGCCTCCTCCGGCACGCCGAAGTGAGCGCGCAGCTCCGGCGTGAGGTCGGTCAGGGCCACGCCGAGGAAGCCCCGGCGCACCATCGGACCGTCCCCCTCCCAGACCTTCTGCTTGCCGTCCTGGTCGATCATCACGACCCGCTTCTTCACCACCGGCTTGCCGGGCTCTTCCCCGTCACCCTCGGCGTGAGCCGCTCCGGCCAGGATACCGAGCCCCAGGGCGAGGCCCCAGACAGTGGCGCGAAAAACCTTTCGATTCCACATCACGGATTTCTCCTCTGGTTTTTTCTGTTCAAAACGTCTCGCCGTGGTAGGCGGCGGGCGTGGCGCCTTCGGACCCGCGGACCTTGCCAAGATCGAGAACGAGATCGACGTCCTCGTTGCCTCCCAGGTAGACCACGGAAGGCGGATCGGACAGCTCCCGGACCTCCCGCTCCAGCCGCGCGTGCTCGGCGCGGATCTCCGCCAGGGCCTTCTCGGCGCGGGAGCTCTCCAGCGCGTTCCGCCGCGCGTCGATCAGCAATCCCGCCGTGACGGCCAGCGCGACGGTCAGGACCGTGGCCAGCGCGAGCCGCGGGATCGAGCGCCGCCGTTCCGGAGCGTCCAGGCGATGCAGCACGCGAGCGGTGAAGCCCGGACGGGCCTGCTCGCGGGGCAGCTCACGCAAGAGGTCCCCTAGCCGGTGGTCTTCCATGCTGTGCCTCCATTCCAGTAGGGCTCGAGCTTCTCTTTCAACTGCTGGCGTCCGCGATGGACGCGCGATTTCACCGTGCCTTCGCGGCACCCCAGCTCCTGGGCGATGTCCACGTAGGTCCACCCCTCGATCTCGTGCAGCACGAGCGGCACCCGGTAGCGCAGGGGGAGATTGGCCACCGCCGCCGAGACCTCCCGGTGCATCTCCCGGCGGAGCATCCCAGAGGGCGCCGCCGGCTCGGTGTGCTCCGGGCGGGGGAGGAACGGCATCAGGAGCCGCAGCCGCTTCGCCCGCCGCTCCTCCGAACGCACCAGATTGGTGGCGATGCGGAAGAGGAAGGCGCGGAGGTACCCTTGCTCGACGTAGTCCCCGGCGGAGCGGAAGAGGCGCAGGAAGGTCTCCTGGGCGAGGTCCTCGGCGCGGTCCCGGTCCGCGGTCAGGCGGACGAGATAGGTCACCACGGCGTCCTTGTGGCGGTCGACCAGGTCCGTGAAGGCCTCCCGGTCCCCCTCCCGGACCCGCGCCATCAGCTCCGCGTCGCTCGGCTGCTCCAGGATCATCGGTTGGCTCATGTGGCTCTGCTCGCGTCTCCAGACAACCATAACGCGGGCGGGGGGGAAAGGTTCCCCGGCTAAAAAAAGAGGACCATCCGACCGATCCGTCCGATCCGACGGATCCGTCCGATAGCACCCAGGGTTTATGGCAAACTACGCCCTCCGTTCCAAGGAGACCTCCCCTCATGAGCAAGATCGCCCTGTTGGAGCCGCGTTTCGTTGACATCATCGCCTCGGAGGTGGGCTGCCGGCCTCACCAGGTGCAAGCCGCCTCCGAGCTGTTCGCCGAGGGGGCCACTGTCCCCTTCGTGGCCCGCTACCGCAAGGAGGCCACGGGCGGCCTCGAGGACCTGCAGCTCGAGGCCCTCTTCAAGCGCCGGGAGTACTTCCTGGAGCTCG
>QHVW01000489.1:4933-12875 GCA_003223675.1 Acidobacteriota bacterium | reverse complement strand
GCCGCGGCCGTGGCCAAGCACGCGACCAGCTTCAACCTCATCATCGACACCGTCTCCGCGCCGCACAGCCTGGATACCTATCTCGAGCTCCTGAAGCGGGACGGCGCGCTGGTGCTGGTCGGCGCGCCGGGCGAGCCGCACCCCTCCCCCGGCATCACGAACCTGATCCTGAAGCGCCGTAGCCTGGGCGGCTCGCTGATCGGCGGCATCGCGGAGACCCAGGAGGTCCTCGACTTCTGCGCCGAGCACGGCATCGCGTCGGACATCGAGCTGATCCCGATCCAAAAGATCGACGAGGCGTACGAGCGGATGCTGAAGGGGGATGTGAAGTATAGGTTCGTGATCGATTTGACGTCGCTGACGGCGTGAGGCGTGTACCATCCCCCCATGCGCCCCACCTACAAAGGCCTGCGGCCCGCCTCGCCCCACGCGACCGCCGCGGCCCGGGGCAGCAGCAAGAAGACCGACACCCGCTGCGAAGTCACGCTCCGGAAGACGCTCTGGGCGGCCGGGTGCCGGTACCGGAAGAACGTGCCGGGGCTTCCCGGAAGGCCGGACGTGGTCTTTCCCGGTGCCAAGGTGGCCGTCTTCGTGGACGGCGACTTCTGGCACGGCCGGGATTGGGAGACGCGGCAGGGGAAGCTCAGCCGCGGGAACAACCCGGCGTATTGGGTCGCCAAGATCCAGCGCAACATCGAGCGGGACCGGCAGAATACCCGGCATCGCCAGGAGATGGGCTGGACGGTGCTGCGGTTCTGGGAGTCCGAGGTCCACTCCGATCCCGGCGCGGTGGTCCGGCGGGTGCGGGAAACGCTCCGCGAGAGGCAGGCTTGACCATGGGCCGGCGATCCGCGAAGCGCAAGGTCCTCAGCCTCTACACGGGAGCGGGCGGGCTCGATCTCGGCTTCGAGGCGGCGGGATTCGAAACCGCGGTCGCGGTGGAGATCGATCCCGAGGCCGTGGCGACCCTGCGGCACAACCGGGGCTGGCCGGTGCTGGACCGCGACGTCCACACGATCTCCTCGCGGGAGATCCTCGCCACGGCGGGCCTCGCGGAGGGCGAGGCGGACGCCTTGATCGGCGGCCCTCCCTGCCAGCCGTTTTCGAAATCCGGATACTGGGCCTCGGGCGACACTCTCCGCCTGGACGATCCCCGGTCCGGCACGCTGGGGGCCTACCTGCGAGTGCTCCGCGACACACTGCCAAAAATCTTTCTTTTGGAGAACGTCCCCGGCCTCGCCTACCGGGGCAAAAACGAGGGGTTGGAGCTGATCGAACGGACGATCCGCAAGATCAATCAAGATTGCGGCACGAGCTATACGCTGAGCGTCGACCGGCTCAACGCCGCGGATTTTGGGGTCCCGCAGTCCCGGGAGCGGGTGTTCGTGATCGGCGCGCGCGACGGCGCGGAATTCACTTTTCCAGAGCCTGTCCAGGAGCGCTATGCCACAGCCTGGGACGCGATCGGCGATCTGGAGGAGGACGACGATCCGGCGCTCCGGGTCCGGGGGAAGTGGGCGGACCTGCTGCCTTCGATTCCGGAGGGTCAAAACTATCTCTGGCACACGGAGCGGGGTGGTGGGCTGCCGCTATTCGGCTGGCGGCGGCGCTATTGGAGCTTCCTGCTGAAGCTCTCGAAGGCGCTCCCCTCCTGGACGATCCAGGCACAGCCGGGGCCGGCCATCGGGCCCTTCCACTGGAAGAGCCGGCGCCTCTCCGCTCGCGAGCTCTGCCGTCTCCAGACCGTACCGGACGATTACACGGTGCTCGGGGCTCTGGGACAAAGTCGATCTCCGCCCGCGGCTCGCTCCAGCGCCGCGGGGGCCGGTGCCCGACCCGGAGCCGCTGCGCGAGGTGCCGTTCAAATACCGTCACCTGATCGGAAGGCATGAGGCGCATCCGGGGACGGGGATGGGCCCCTCGGCCAGCGTTCGCGTCCCCGGCCCGTAGAGAGGGGCAGGGGTGAGGGATCATGGAAACCAAACAAAACCTTCCCATTCTCGCCTTCCCCTCCCAGAAAAAGTGGGAGGAGTGGCTCGTCAAGAATCATCAATCCTCGAAGGGCCTCTGGCTGAAGATCGCCAAGAAAGGCGCGGGGACGGACACCGTCAATTACGCGGAGGCCCTGGAGGTAGCCCTCTGCTATGGCTGGATCGACGGCCAGAAGGGGGCTCTCGACGCGGAATTCTGGCTGCAGAAATTCACGCCGCGCGGCCCGCGGAGCCAGTGGTCGAAGGTCAATCGCGAGAAGGCGACCGTGCTCATCGAGAACGGCCGCATGCAGCCGGCGGGGCTCGCCGAGGTCGAGCGCGCGAAGGCGGACGGCCGCTGGGAGGCCGCCTACGACGCCCAGAGCAAGGCCTCCGTGCCGGAGGATCTTCAGCGCGAGCTCGACGCGAATCCCGACGCCGCGGCCTTCTTCGCCACGCTGGAGAGCTACAACCGCTACGCCATCCTCTACCGGCTCCAGGAAGCCAAGAAGCCGGAGACCCGCGCCAGGCGGATCGAGAAGTTCATCGGGATGCTGAAGCGGGGGGAGAAGGTGCACCCGTAGGGTACGTTAATCCGCTAGGCTCCCCACAATCGTTCCTACGAGTATACGGAACCGTCGGCAAAGCCGGCGCACGTGGCGATCTTCAATAAGCTCAAGACTCTTCGCAACGCGAATCATCTGACGGCCTAGAAGGGGAAAGACCTCTCCGCCTGTCCCACTCCGCGGAGCTCCCGCACCAGTATTTGTAGATGGCTCTGCCGTCCCCTCCTTCCGAGGGCGGCAGCCGGAGCTTCATCGTAACCTGCGAAGGAGATCCTGATGCGAACGGCCTACAGAACCCTGCTCCTGCTGATTGTGCTCGCGGTGAGCACTGGCCTGGCGATTCCACGGCCGGCGATGAGTGTGACTTGTACACCTGTCGACCAAGCGTGCGTCCACTGCAACAACGGCTTCGCGAATTGCACTTCCTACGAGTGCAGTGACGGCAGCTCGCGGATCTCGTGCAGTAGTTGCGGCCTCTGCATCTAGCCGTGAGCTGCCCGTCCTACCGCATCGCCTCCATCGGCGACAGCCGCGCCGCCCGGATCGCGGGATAGAGCCCGAAGCCGACGGCGAGGACGAGGGCGATGCCCCAGGCGGCGGCGAGGCCGTAGGGGTTGACCACCAGGCCCCAGGGGAATTTGTCGGAGATGGCGCGGCAGAGCGCGCTTCCGGCCAGGGTGCCGATCGAGGCGCCGATCGCCGCCAGCACCATGGCTTCAAGGAGGAACTGCACCAGGATCTGGCCGTCGTCGGCGCCGATCGCCTTGCGCAGGCCGATCTCGTAGCGCCGGTCGGAGAAGGAGATCAGCATCACCGAGAGCACGCCGACGCCGCCCACCAGGAGCACGGTGCCGGCGAGGCTGAACAGCACCACGGTCCAGCCGTGCATCTCACTCTGAAAGTCCTCGGAGGCGCGCGCCAGCTCGGCGTCGAGGTTCTTCACCTCCACGTCCTCGATGCCGTGGTGGGCCTGCCGGACGCGGCCCAGCATGGCGGCGGAGACCTCGTCGAGATCCCGCTTGGCCTTCAGCTTCACCGTGACCTGCGTGAGCTGGTGGTCCTTGTCCATGCGGTCCATGTAGGTCTCGAGCGGGATCAGGGCTCCGTTGGCGTCCTGGTACATCTCCTCGTTGAACATCTGCCCCGAGGCCAGCACGCCCACGATGCGGTAGGGGGTGCCTTCGATCACCAGGTCCTTCCCCACCGGATCGCTGCCGCCGAAGAGCTTGGAGGCGAGCGTCGCGCCCACCACCGCCACGGTCGAGTGCCGCCGCTGGTCGTCCGCGGTGAGGCCGCGGCCGAGGCCGATGAGGCGGTTCATCAGAAAAGAATAATCGGCGGTGACGCCGTTGACGAAGATGCGCTCGCCGCCCGTGGCCGTCTGTACCACGCTCCGCTCGGTGGCGCGCGGGGAGAAGCCGAGCACCTTCGGGTGGGGCGCGGCCACGCGGGCGAGGTCCTCATAGCGCAGGCCGGAGCTCATGGCGAAGCGCTTCTGCTCCTCGGAGGTCTTCGGCTGCCTGGGAATGAGGATGACCGTGGCGTCCCAGCTCATGCCGGCGAAGCCCGTGGAAATCTTGTCTTTGACGCCGCCGAGCACCGAGCTCATCACCACCAGGGCGAACACGCCGAGCATCAGCAGGGTCAGGGTGAGCAGCGAGCGCAGCTTGTGCGACCACAGCTCGATCAGGCCGCCGGTGATCACTTCCCACACCAGGGCGACGCGGGTGCCGAGGGTGCGGCGCCGGCGGGTGGTGCCCGCGAGAGCCGCGGTCGGGTGCATCATCAGAACATCATTCATAGCGCAGCGCCTCCATCGGCGACTGACGGCTGGCCTTGGCGGCCGGATAGAGCGCGAACAGGAAGCCGAAGATCAGAGCCATCACGGTGGCCCAGACGAAGCTCAACGGCGAAAGGGTCAGCGGCACGCCGATCGATTTCGCGATCACCCAGGAGAAGGCGATGCCGACCACGTACCCCACGGCGCTGCCGAGCAGGGTGAGCAGCAGCGCCTCGGTCATGAACGATTTGAAGACCTCGCCTCCGGAGGCGCCGATCGCCATCTTCACCCCCACCTCGCGCACCCGCTCCTTGAGCGAGGCGAGCTGGATGTTGACGTTGACCATGCCGCCGCCGATCAGCGCCAGCACGCCGGAGAGCATGAAGATCATGTTGTAGACCTGCCCCTGGCTGAGCTGGCGCTGCAGGCGCTTGTTCACGTCGTCGAGCCGGAAGTCGTCCTGCAGGCGGTGATTGGCCGTGACGAGCGAGCTCAGCTCCTTCGAGAAGTCGGACATCGCCTTGAGGTCCGGAACCCGGAAGGTGACGCGGTCCACGCGGTGATAGACGTCGCCGTTCATGCGCGCCGCGACCAATCCTGAAGGGACGGCAATGATCTTGTTGCGCCAAGCGAAGATGTTGTGCTGCCCCTCACGGAAGCGAAAGTTTTTTTCGCGGAAGACGCCGATCACCGTCACCGGCACGTCGCCGACGCGCAGGTGCTTGCCCACGATATCCCCCGTGGGGAAGAAGACGCTCGCCGCCTCGGAGCCGAGGATGGCTACGGCCGAGTTGCTGGCGAAGTCGTGGGCCGAAAAATCGCGCCCCTGCTCGACCTCGTAGCCGTTCAGGGGGACGTAGTCGGCGCCGATGCCGTTGACGTCGCGGTCCTGGTCGGCGAATTCCGAGCGCACCCGGGCCCGCGCGTTCTTGAGCACGCTGGTGGCGTTGACCGCCTTGGCGGTGGGGATCTTCTCCCCTTCGACCGCGTCCTCCAGCCGCAGCCCGAGGTTGGCGCTGCGCAGGGCGCTCGGGGTCCCCTGATAGACGGTATCGGTGGGCAGCACGTTCAGCTTGTCGATGCCGCCGATGCGGGCGAAGATGCGCTCCGTCTGCCGCCGCTGGCTGTCGGAGATTGAGAAGCCTCCCAGCACCGAGGCGACTCCCAGCATCACGCCCAGAGCCTGGAGGAAGGAGCGTCCGGGGTTGCCGCGGAGCTCGGTCCACGCCTCGTGCAGACGCTCGCGGAAGGCGCCGGAGGTGCTCATGCGGCCTTCTCCGTTTTTTCGGCGTGGTCCTGCAGGATGAGGCCGTCGCGCAGCTCGACGCGGCGCTCGGCGCGGGCGGCGATGCCGGGGTCGTGCGTCACCAGCACCACGGTGTTCCCCTGCGAGTGGAGCTCGTGGAAGAGCCCCAACACCTCTTCCCCGGTCCTGGTGTCGAGGGCGCCGGTGGGCTCGTCGGCGAGCAGCAGTTGGCCTTGTCGGGAATCCCCACTTTTTCGAGCAATTCGAGGGCGCGCTGCCGGCGCTCGCGGCGCGAGACGCCCGCGTAGAGCATGGGCAGCTCGACGTTGCGCAGGATGGTCGCCTTCGGCAGCAGGTTGTACTGCTGGAAGACGAAGCCGATCTTCTCGTTGCGGATCGCCGCCAGCTCCTTGCCGCTGAGACCGTCCACGCGCTGGCCCGCCAGGGTGTACTCGCCGCCGGTCGGAATGTCGAGGCAGCCGAGGATCGCCATCAGCGTGCTCTTGCCGGAGCCCGAGGGTCCGATCAGGGCCAACATCTCGCCGCTCTCGACGCTCAGATCGATGCCGCACAGGGCATGGACGGCCGTGCCGTTGCTGCCGTAGGTTTTTTCGAGTCCGCGGGTTTCGATGATTTTCATGATTCTTTCCTCCCCTTCTTCCTGACCGGTCCGCGGCTAGTTGTTCTCGTCGTCCTTTTCGACCTTCTTGCGGGTCACGTCCTCGAGGGCCACCTGATCGCCCGGACGCAGACCCGTGAGGACCTCGACGCGCTCCAGGGTGGCGATGCCGGCGTTGACCGGCACGGGCTCGAAATATTGCTTCCAATTCTCGGAGAGCCAGACGAACTTGCTGCGGCCGTTCAGGGCCTCGCGCGCCTTGCCGACCTCCTTCTCGGGCAGGCCGTTTTTCAGGCGATAGACGACCGTCTGCCCCTCGCGCCGCTGCAGGGCCTCCAGCGGGATCGACATCGCGTTGGCGCGCCGATCGCCGAGGATCTCGACGTTGGCGCTCATGCCGGTGCGGAAGGCGTCGTCCAGCTTGGCGAGCGCGACCTCCACCTCGAAAACCTTGATCTTGTCCACCACCTTGGCGGCCGGGGCCACGAAGCGCACCTTGCCGTCGAAGACCTTCTGCGGGTAGGCGTCGAGCGTGACGCGCACCGGCTGGCCCACCCGCACCTTGGCGATGTCGACCTCATTGAGATTGACCCGGATGATCAGCGATTTGAGATCGGCCACGGTGAACATCACCGTGCCCTCGTTGAACGAGGAGACGCCGGAGGTCACGGTCTCGCCGAGCTCGACCCCCTTCTTGATCACCACGCCGGACATCGGCGCCGTGACCCGCGCCTGCTGGCTGTTGGAGGCGCCGGAGATGGGAATCCCATGATCCTCGACGATCTGATAGCGCGACTTGGTGCTGGCCAGGGCGTCGGCGGCGAGGTCGCGCGAGGTCTGATAGTCCTTCAGGGTCTGGTTGGGGATCAGCCCGGCGTCGAACAGCGACTTCTGGGTGGCGAGCGCGCGCTCGGCGTCGCGCAGCTTGATGTCGGCCTGGCTGACCGCGCCCTTGACGTCGGAGAGCGACTGCGCCTGGTTGACGTCGGGCTCGACCTCGGCCATCACCTGGCCGGTCTTCACGATATCCCCTTCCCGCACGCGCAGGCCCATGACACGGCCGGAGACGGCCGACTTGACGTCCACCTTGATGTCGGGGTCCACCACACCCACCTCGCGCACGCTGACCTGGAGGTCCTCGGATTGCACCTTGCCGAGGCGGAATGGGGATTCGAGCACCTCGGGCTTGGACTTGGTGGTAGCGCGGGCAACGACCAGAGTGCCGGCCAGGATCACCACCGCGGAACCAGCAATCACCCATCTCTTCTTACGCATATGCCCTTCTTTCATCACGACCGCGGCTCCGGGTCGCTGTTTTTTGGTTCGGATCAACTGCCTTCCGATCCTCTCTACGCAGGTGGGGGGAAAAGGTTACAGGGGGGAGGGAAAAAGGGGCGCGCAGTAGGCCGACCGGGGCGCCATCGGCCCGGTTTGACAGGAGCTTCGCGCTTCTCTAGCCTTGCGTTATGAAGAACGTGACGATCGCCTTGGATGAAGACGTAGCTCGCTGGGCACGGGTCGAAGCCGCCAAACGGGACATGAGCTTCTCACGGCTCGTCGGGGAGATGCTCCGGGATCTCATGCGATCTGAGAGCTCCTACCAGGAGGCGCGACGGCAATTCTTCTCCGTAGAGCCCCGGCCTCTCCGGGCCAACAGCGCCCCCCTACCCTCTCGTGAAGAGATCCATGACCGCTCGGGTCTTCGTTGACACCAACGTCCTCGTCTACCAGCTCGACCAGCGGGAGCCTGACAAGCAGATC
>QHVW01000489.1:0-4817 GCA_003223675.1 Acidobacteriota bacterium | reverse complement strand
CATGGCTGCCTGGAGCATTCAGGACCGCTTCCGGCTCTCCTGGTGGGATGCTCTCATCGTTTCGGCGGCACGGTCGGCCGAGTGTCCGTATCTCCTGACCGAGGATCTCCAGCACGGCCAGGACCTGGATGGTGTGCGGGTCGTCAGCCCCTTCCGGATCTCTCCTGAGGAGTGGCTCGCCAGATCCTGAGCGCCGGTTCCGGGATGGTCCTCCACGGTTTCGCAATCTGTTGAAGAATCTCGCCCCGCCGATCCTCTATCTGCGGGAGAAGGCGATGCGGTTCAAGGATCTGACCCGGGAAGGGAAGCTGGGGGACGGCAGCAACGGGATCCGGCTGCGGGAGAGCCCGGCCGCCGAGAAGTCGTAGAGGGGCTGGCGCCAGGGGATTGCGGTAACGTCCAGGAGATAGTACGCTTCCTCACGTCATGTCCAAACAGAATAAGATGACGCGAACAGAGGCCCTCGATGTCCTTCTGGTCCCTCAAGCCCTCAAGCGTGTCCGGCAGGCCACCGGCCTCCGGCAGATCGACGTGGCGGCCCGCAGCGGCCTCAGCAAGGCCATGGTCTCGGCGTATGAAGGGGGGAAGGCGCTGCCCTCCCTGCCGAGCCTCTCGGCCTATCTGGGCGCGATCGGACGCGATCTGTCGGACCTCCAGGAAGCGGTCGACGAGATGCGTGGATTCCCCGTCCACCGGGCCGACGACGCCGACGCCCGGGAGCGGGCCGTGGGCCGCGCCGTGCTGAAGGCGCTCCGGGGGCTGGACTTCGAAGGGACGGCGGAGAGCAGCCCGCCTGAGGCTGAGAGCTCCCCGGCGTAGAGCGCGCCGCCCACCCGGGATTTCGATCCGGACGGCGAGCCCTGTAACGTTTTCGACCTTTGGGCATAATAGAAGGGAGGAAACGAATCCGGGCTCATGGCGTCCAGCATCGGTAGTCTTTCGATCGTTCTCGACGGGAAGTACCGTCTGGACGATCGCCTCGGAGAGGGGGCTGCCGGTGTGGTCTACCGCGCCACCCATCTCGGGCTCAAGAGGGTCTTCGCGCTCAAGCTCCTGAAGCCGGGCCCGGCGCTCGATGCGTTCTCGGTGAGCCGCTTCCAGCGCGAGGCCGAGGCGCTCGGGCGGCTCCGTCATCCCCACATCGTGGACGTCACCGACTCCGGGATCGACCCCGGCACGGGCGCTCCGTATCTGGTGATGGAGCTGCTGGACGGCGTGCCCCTCGCCGAGCTCTGCCGGACGGCGGGCCCCCTGCCTCTCGAACGGGCGCTGCCGATCCTCGACGCCATCGCCGCCGCCGTCGACGCGGCCCACGAGCAGGGCATCCTCCACCGCGACCTCAAGCCCGGCAACATCCTGCTCTGCGGAGGGGACGGCGAGGCTCCGGCGGTGAAGGTGCTGGACTTCGGCCTGGCGGAGATCGCGGGGGCTCCCCTGCTGGCGCCCGGCCCCTCGTCCGGAGCCGGGGCGGATGGGCATCTGACCGCGACCGGCGACCTCCTCGGCACGCCGCTCTACGTGGCGCCGGAGGTGATCCGCGGCGAGCGGGCCGGCCGCGCCTCGGACCTCTACTCGTTCGGCGTGATCGCCTACGAGATGCTCGCCGGCCGGCCGCCGTTCGAGGGATTGACGGGCGAGGTCCTGGCCGGGCACCTCGAAAGGGAGCCCCCACGGGGAGCGCTCTCCGGCCCGATATGGAGCGTCCTGCGGGACTGTCTGGCGAAAGACCCGGACCTGCGTCCGGCCACAGCCCACGAGGCCGTCCGCCGGCTCCGGGCCGCCGCCGGCCAAGAGCGCCGCGTCCGCTGGCTGCGGGCCGAGGCGCCGCGCCGGGTCCTCCTCGCCCTCCTCCTCGCGGCGGCCGTGCCGATCGCGGGCTTCGTCCTCCCCACCGGCCTGCCGGCCGTCGAGCGCTGGGCCTATGACCTGCGGGTGCGATCCGCTCCGGCGCTCGAGCCCGATCCGCGGATCCTGCTGGTCACGCTCGACAAGCGCTCCACGTCCCTCGCGGACCGCGGGGACGAGATCGGCGGCACGCTCGAGCGGATCTTCGCCGCGGGAGCGCGCGGCGTGGCGATCGATGCCATCCTGCACGAGCAGTGGAACAGGTCCCAGGGCTTCTCGGATCTGGTGCTCCGCCATCCGGAAAACCTCACCCTCGCCGCCTTCTCGGATGCGGACGAGGTCACCGGCACCCAGAGCGTGGCCGGCCTGACGGCGGCCGCCCTGGGCCCGCAAACGACCGCTTCGCTTTTCGGCTTCGTCAATCTGGATGAGGACCCGGACGGCGTGATCCGCCACGGACGCATCCAATTCCGTGACCGTGACGGCAACGTGCGCCCCTCCTGGGCCGCGCGGGCGGCGGCGACCCTGAGCCCTCTCCGCGTCACCGATCAAAAGGATTTCTGGATCGCTTTCCGGATCGATCCGGCGCGCTTCGGCCGCATCTCCTGGGGGGAGATTCCAGGCGCGCTGGCGAGCCGGCCCTGGATCTTCCGCGGCCGCCTCGTCCTGGTGGGAGGCGACGCGAGCGACGACGTCCACCGCGTGCCGCGCCGGGAGGAGAGGGTGTCGGGCTTGGTGCTCCAGGCGTTGCAGGTCGCCACCCTCGCCTCCGGGCTGCCGGTGCGCGAGGCGCCGCGGGGCCCTTTCCTGGCCCTCGCGGCCCTCTGGACCGCTCTCGCCGCGGCGGCCGTCCTGCTCCTCCGCCGGCCGGCCCCGGCGCTCGCCGTCCTGCTCGGAGGCCTCCTGCTGTATAGTGCGCTGTCCTTCCCGGCCTTCCAGCGGACCGGGCTGCTCTGGCCGGTGACGCCCGTTCTCCTGCCGTCCCTCATCGCGCTCGCTCTCGCGGCGGTCCTCCGGCGGACCCTCTCTCCGATTCCGAGGAACGAAGACACATGATGACAAACCCTCACCCAGGGCGGCCACACAGGGCCGCCCCTACACATAAATCCCGTCTGACCCTCGGCCTCCTGCTCCTCGCCATTCTCTCGACTCAGAGTCTCAGCGCCGCCGGCCCGCGCCAGCCCGTGGCGCTCGTCTATCAGGTTTCCGGCGAAGCCCAAGGGATCGCGCCCGGACGCTCTCCGGAGCCGCTGCGCCTCTACGACCGCCTGCCGGCCGGGGTCACCTTGGAGCTCAAACCCGGCTCCCGCGTCTCTCTGGCGTTCGCCAACGGAAAACGCTACGAGATCTCCGGGCCGGCCCGCACGACGCTAGGCCCAGGCGACCTCGCGGCGAGATCTGGTAGCGTCAAGGCGCTCGCTCAGGTGCCTCTTCTCCCCCGGCTGGAGCCGATCGCGCCGGGCGAAAAGCCGGGGGCGACGCCGGGCGCCATTCTCATCCGCGGCGGCGAGGCCGGCGCCGTCAGCCTTTCCAAAGAGGACGCCGAGGCCCGGGAACGGTTGCGAGAGGCCGTGGAAGCGCTGGGAGACGACGATGCGCGGGCTCTCCTCGAGGCCGTGGATCACGTCCTGGGATTGGCGGCAAAGGCGCCCGCAGACCCTGAGCCGCCGGGAGTCGTGGTGGAGACCGTCATGCCGAATTCGCCCGCCGAGACGGCGGGCTTGCGGCCGGGGGACGTGATCCTTTCCTGGTCCTGCGCCGCCGCTCCTCCCGCGTTTCCTCAGCCCTCCAGCGGCGACGTCCGCTCTCCCTTTGCCCTGCTCTCGATCGAGATCGAGCAGGCTCCCCGCCGCGCCGTCGTCCTGCACGGAAAACGCGGCGACCAGGAGATGGCCTGGCGCTTTTCAGCCGGAGAGTGGGGAGTCAGGATGCGACCGGCCATGACGGACGATCTCGCCGCGCTCTATCTGCAAGGGAAGGCGAGCCGTGAGGCCGGCGATCTCGCCACGACCGAGCGGAGTTGGCGGGCCGCGGCGGAATCGGCGCGAGCCGCCGGCAAGGGAAGGCTCGCCGCCTGGTTTCTGGACCGGCTGGCCTGGGCGCTCGGCGAAGCCGGGAAGTGGCCGGAGGTCGACGACACCTCGCCGCGAGCTCTGGCGGCCTTGCAACAGGAATCCGAGACTCTGGCCGCGGCCGAGCGCTTCCGTTCCTGGGGGAAGACGTTCGAAAAGAGGGGCTCCTGGGATGCCGCGGTCGAACGCTATCAGAAGGCCCTGGCGCTCAATCGGTCCCTCGCCGCGAAGAGCCTGGCCGAGGCGCAGAACCTCGACTCCTGGGGGATCTTGGAAGCGAAACGGGGCGACCTCTCCACCGCCGAGAAGCTCATGCAGCAGGCGTTGGCGATCCGGGAGGAGCTGGCGCCCGGCACGGCCGAGGTGACGGGAAGCCTCAACAACCTCGGCATCCTGGCGGGCTATCGCGGAGATCTCGATGCCAAGGAAGCGTATCTTACGCGCGGCGAGGAGATCCAGCGGCGGCTGGCTCCGGAGAGCGACGACGAGGCCCTGCTCCTCCTGAACCTCGGTCGCCTGGCTGTGGTCCGCGGCGATCTCACGAAAGCGGAAACGCTCTACCGGCAGGCGCTCGCCATCTTCCAAAAGATCGACCCCAGCGGCAACCACGTCATCCTTTCTACGAGCGCTCTCGCGGACGTCACGATGCGAAGGGGCAACCTGGCCGAGGCCGATGCGCTGCTCCAGCATGCCCTGAAGCTCCAGGAGCGGAAAGCCCCCGAGCCCCTGGAGATCGCGAAAAACCTGATCAGCCTGGGCAACCTCGCTTCGCGGCGCGGCGACCTGGATGCGTCCGAGGCCTACTACCGTCGAGCCCTGGAGCTCCAGGAAAAGGTTTCTCCAGACGGCTCGGAGAGCTCTGGCAGCCTGGCAAGCCTGGGAAACACAGCGGCCTTGCGG
>QHVW01000488.1 GCA_003223675.1 Acidobacteriota bacterium | reverse complement strand
ACGAGCAGGCCCCGGCCGCGCTCGCCGATCCCCCAGGCCTTGAAGAGACGGGCGGCGAAGTCGCGCGCGGGGGCGCCGTCGGCGGCGCCGACCACCACGACGGCCATCTCCACCCCGGTCTGGGCCTTGACCTGATCGCCCACCCGGTTGAGCTCGGCCACGGTCTGCAGCGGCAGGGTGCCCGTCAGGTCCGTGACCCAGGCCGTGGGCCGGGGGCTCGGGATCTGCTCGAGGGTGGCGGCCCCGGCCATGGCCGCCGCGGAGACCACCAGTACCGCGAAGAGGAGGAGAGCGGAGGACGAGCGGCGCAGCGGCTTCATTTTGGTCCTTCCAGAGAGTCGTGCTCATTCTCTCATGGCCGGCGCCCGGAAATCATTTCGCCCCTCCGGCCACTCCAGGGTGTAGGCGCCTAACTTTGGCCTCGATGCCTAGGGTAGGGGCGGGTCTGGACGGCAGGTTGGGGCCGCGACCCCCCCTGGTGGAGCCTATTTCGACGTTGCAGGGCGGGTCGCCCCCCCAACCTGCCGCCCAAACCCGCCCCTGCCCTAGGCAAAGATCGCGAGGGCTCGTTGTAGAATCCACACCCTGGTCGGAGCGATCAGGAACTTCAGAGAGGTACGGCAACCTTGCACGACGTCCTTGCGGCCTTCGCGCCAAACCGGGTGATCTCGAAGAACACCCTGCGGATCATCATCGCCTTCCAGGTGGCGATCGTCCTGCTCATCTGGATCAACTCGCCTTTCAAGGTGCTGCCCCAGCCCATGGAGGTGCTGCGGGCGTTTCAGAAGCTCTGGTTCGAGGAGGGGCTCGGCCGCGAGCTGTGGATCAGCTTCTCCATGAACCTGCAGGCCCTGGGCCTCACCGTCCTCATCGCCCTCGCCCTCTCGTACCTGACGGTGATCCCGGCCTTCCGGCCCCTGGCGGTCGCCGTCTCCAAGGGGCGCTTCCTGGGGCTCATCGGCCTGACCTTCGTCTTCACCCTGATGGTGGGCGGCGGCCGGCCGCTCAAGGTCTCGCTCCTGGTCTTCGGCATGACCGTCTTCTTCGTCACCTCCATGGCCTCGGAGGTGCTGGCGATCCCGCGCGAGAAGTTCGACCACGCCCGCACCTTGCGCATGAACGAGTGGAAGGTGGTCTGGGAGGTGGTGGTCCTGGGCACGGCGGACCGCGCCTTCGAGGTGCTGCGTCAGAATGCGGCCATCGGCTGGATGATGCTCACCATGGTCGAGGGGATCTCCCGCTCCGAAGGCGGCGTGGGCGCCATGCTGCTCAACCAGAACAAGCCTTCCAGGACTACGCCATCGGCGTGCTGCGCCGGCTGTTCTGCCCCTACGCCGACCTGACGCTGGAGAGGAGGTAGGCGATGCCCTTCGAGTACGAGGTGAAGGGGACGATCCTCAAGGCCGAGCACGTGTCGGTGGCCTTGAGCGGGGTGCCCATCCTGCGCGACGTCAACCTCGAGGTCAAGGACATCGTCCGCCCCGGCAAGGTCGAGGGCCAGGTGGTGGGCCTGCTGGGGCCGTCGGGGATGGGCAAGACGACCCTCTTCCGCGTGCTGGCCGGGCTCGATTCGCCGGACGCGGGGCAGGTGCTGCTGGGCGACGAGGGCAAGCCCGTAGAGCGCGGGATGGTGGGAGTGGTGGCCCAGAACTACCCTCTCTTCCGCCATCGCACGGTGCTGGGCAACCTCCTGGTGGCAGGCGCGCAGTCGGGGCTCTCCGGCGAGCAGGCGAAGGCGCGGGCCATGGACTACCTCCGGCGCTTCGACCTGGAGGGCCAGGCGCGGCACTATCCGCCCCAGCTCTCCGGCGGCCAGCGCCAGCGGGTGGCCATCGCCCAGCAGTTCATGTGCAGCGAGAACCTGCTGCTGCTCGACGAGCCGTTCTCGGGCCTCGATCCGCTGGCCGTCGACCGCGTCGCCGGGCTGCTCGAAGAGGTGTCCTGCATGGACGAGCTCAACACCATCATCGTCGTCACCCACGACATCGCCGCCGCCCTGCAGGTGGCGGACACCATCTGGCTCCTGGGGCGGGATCGCGACAAGGAGGGGAAGGTCATCCCCGGCGCGCGCATCCAACCCGCTTCCCGACGCTGTAGACGCGCATGCCGATCGACAAACGGACGCTCCTCAAGAAGAGCATCGCCAAGGCGCTCCAATCCCCGGGCAACCTGGTGGGGGGAGCCGTGTGCCTGGCCGCTTCGGCGGTGATGTGGAACCCTCTCCCCCTGATCCTCTGGGGGCTGGCCGCCACCGGCTGGGTGAGCCTGTCCGCCACCGGCGACCGCTACATCAAGCAGATCGAGGACGAGGAGCGCCGGGGGGAGCAGGCCAAGGCGGAGAAGGACCGCGAGGTGCTGCGCCAGCAGGTGGAGGCCATGCTGGGGGAGAGCCCCGTCGCCCAGTGGGGCCGCGCCGGCCTGCTGCCGGATTACCTGGCGAGCTACCGGCGCCTGGCGGAGATCCGCGGCCGCGTCACCCAGGTGCTCGCCGGCCGCAGCGACCTCGACGAAGTCACCAAGGCGGGCATCCTCCAGCAGCTCGGCTACATGCTCACCACCTACCTGAGCTTCGTGCGCGAGCGGGTGTCCTACCTTCAGATCCTGGCCAACATCCGCCCCGCCACCGACGCCTTCTCGGACCAGCCGCCGGCGCCGGCCACGCCGGCGCCGCAGCCCCAGGTGCCGGTCATCCGCCGGGACTCGCGGCTGCAGGCCGTGCGCCCCTTTCCGCAGCCGGCGGCGGCGCTGCCCAGCGTCGAGAAGCGGCTCGCCGAGGTGGACGCCAAGTGCCAGGCGCTCAAGGAGCTGGCCCAGAAGGAGCCGGCCACGGCCAAGACCCGCGAGTGGCACATTGGAATCCTCGAGAAGCAGCGCGAGCTGCTGCTCGAATGCCAGAAGCGCGACCAGATGGTGGTGGCGCAACTGGGAGCCTTCACCGACGTATTCGAAGTCATCCTCGGCCGGGTCAGCGCCTCGCAGTTCAGCGCGACCGAAGTGGCCAGCTACATGGGCGCCGTGGTGGAGCAGATCGTAGAGACGGAGCGTTTCGTCGACTCGCTGCGCCCCGCCATGGACCAGCTCGTGGGGGGCATGGGCCCGGTCTGAACTCAAAGGTCAAGGAGAGAAACCCATGAAGCTTACCCCTGTGGGGAAGGCGGTCATCGTCATTGCGCTGCTCATCGCCGCGTTCTTCAGCGTCCGCCGGTTCGCGCCGGGACTGCTGGACAAGATCGTGCCGGCGGCCAGGACGCGGGAGGCGGTGGTGCCGGCCAAGGCGAACCTGCCGGACCTGCCGACCTCGGCGGCGCCGGCGGCCAACCGCACGGTGGCCATGCCCGGCGCCCGGCCGGGCTGCACGGACAAGCCGGAGGTGCGTTTCTACCACTGGGCCTGGAACGCGCAGATGGGCCTCATGTTCGCCACCGGCGGCCCGCAGTCGACCGACGGCAGCCTGATGTGTAAGAACGGCGTGAACCTCAAGTTCGTCCGCGAGGACGACAGCGGCAAGATGCAGGAGGCCCTGATCGCCTTCGCCAACGACCTCAAGTCCGGCCAGTCCAACCCCACGAAGGGCGCCTACTTCGTCGCCATCATGGGCGACGGCTCGGCCACCTTCCTCAAGGGCTTGAACGACACCCTGAAGCGCCTGGGCCCCGAGTACATGGCCAAGGTGGTGGGCTCGGCCGGCTACTCGCGCGGCGAGGACAAGTTCATGGGGCTGCCGGAGTGGAAGGCCAACCCCGCCGCGTCCAAGGGCGGGCTCGCGGCCGGCGTGCTGCGCGACGGCGACTGGAACATCGCCCAGAAGTGGCTGGGCGACAACGGCCTGTGCAACAACCCGGACGAGAAGACCTGGGATCCCGGCTGCATGAACTGGGTCGCCGCCTCCGACTACATCGACGCCGCCGAGAAGTACGTCGCCGGCTACTGCGAGGACCGCCCGGTGGTCTCCGGCGGCAAGCGCACGGGCGAGACCAGGCACGTCTGCGTCAACGGCGTCGTCACCTGGACCCCGGGCGACGTCACCGTGGCCCAGAAGCGGGGCGGCCTCGTCTCCCTCGCCTCCACCCGCGAGTACAGCTCGCAGATGCCCAACGTCATCATCGGCATCGACAAGTGGATGAAGGACAACCGGCCCACCGTCGAAGGGATGCTCAAGGCCACGCTCGACGGCGGCGACGCCGTCAAGACCAGCTCCGACGCCCTGCACAAGGCCGCCGAGGTCAGCGCCGCCGTCTACAAAGAGGCCGGCTCCGGCCCCGACTACTGGGAGAAGTACTTCGACGTCGTCAACGAGCGCGACAAGCAGGGCCAGCGGGTGACCCTCGGCGGCTCGGCGGTCAACAACCTGGCGGACGACCTGCTGCTCTTCGGCCTGGCGCAGGGCTCCTCCAACCTGTTCGCGGCGACCTACACCGTGTTCGGCGACATCGTCAAGCAGCAGTACCCGGACCTCGTGCCCTCCTATTACCCGGTCAACGACGTCCTGGACACCTCCTACCTCCAGAGCATCGCCTCCCAGGCCGCGCCGGCGCAGACCGCCGTCGCCGCCGCCGAGCGGCCCACCTTCTCGGCCTCCGAGCCGGTGCGGAACGTGGTCAGCCGCAAGTCCTGGAGCATCAACTTCCAGACCGGCAACGCCCGGCTGACCTCCGAGGCCGAGCGCCAGCTCCAGCAGCTCCTGCGCGACCTGCTGGTGGCCAATGCCACGGCGGTGGAGATCCACGGCCACACCGACAACGTCGGCTCGCCGCAGGCCAACATGCAGCTCTCCGAGTCCCGCGCCTTCGCGGTCAAGCAGTGGCTGGAGCAGCAGTCGCCGGCCAACTTCCCCGAAGGGCGCGTGCGCGTCTTCTCCCACGGCCAGCAGAATCCGGTCGTGCCCAACTCGTCGGACGCCAACCGGGCGCGCAACCGGCGGGTGGAGATCGTGATCGGGACGACGGGTGGCGGGTAGGCCGGACCCGGCCGGAGGATCGCGGCGGCTCGTCCTGCCGGCCGCCGCCGTCCTCCTCGTCGCCGGCTGCCTGCTCCAGATCCTCGCCGGCTACTCCCATCCCGACCTCTCGGGCCACGCCTGGGGGAGCGACGACGCCTACATCTCCTACCGCTACGCCCGCAATCTGGCGGCGGGGGAGGGGCTGGTCTTCAACCCCGGCGAGCGGGTCGAAGGCTACTCGAACCTCCTCTACGTGCTGCTCCTCGCGCCGGCCGCGGCGCTCGTCGCCCCGGAGCGGCTGTACGCTGTCTCCACCGGCCTGAACACCCTCTTCGCCCTGGCGGCGCTGGTCCTCCTGCACCGGTTCACCCGGCGCCGCCTGGGGAGCTTCGAGGCAGCGATCGTGGCCGGTCTCTTCGCCCTCTGCCCCTCGGTCTGGGCGGCGGTCGCCTCAGGGCTCGAGACGCCCATGGTGCTCCTGCTCCAGATCGGCACCTGGATCCTGGCCGAGCAGGCGGTGGAGGAGGGAGGAGCGCGCGAAAGAAGGACGGCCGCGGGCCTGTGCATCGTGGCGGCCGTCTCCGTGCTCGCCCGGGCGGATGGCTTCATCACGCCGCTGCTGGCCGCCGTCTTCCTCGGCCTGCGGGGGCGCTGGCGGCCGGCCTTCGCCGTCGCCGCCTCGACGCTGGCCACCTTCGGCGCCCTGGCGCTCTTCCGCCTCTCCTACTACGGCTGGCCGCTGCCCAACACCTACTACGCCAAGGTGGACGGCCCCCTGTTGCTGCGCCTCGACAACGGCTGGCAGCAGCTCCTCACGGCGGTAATCGGCACGGGCCTACTGGTCTACCTCGTGGCCTTTCTGATGGCGGGAGTGCGGGGGCTGCGCAGCTTCGCGCCGCGACGGCCGGACCCGCTGCCCGCCCTGCCGTTCCCCGCCGTCTTCGCCGCCGGCTGGCTGGCCTACTACCTCTACATCGGCGGCGACGTCTTCTACGACCGCTTCCTCCTCTTCCTCTTCCCCATGGGGACCTGGCTCTTGCTGGCCCTGCTGGCTCAGTTGGCTCGGACAATGGAGGCCGGGCGCTCACGGCGGCGGACGGCGGTGCTGGCGGTCCTGCTCGCCGTGCTCCAGCTCGTCGCCCTGAGCAAGGACCCGCGCTTCCAGTTCCGCGTCCCCAAGTACGACCGCTGGGTGCTGCTGGGCCGGCACCTGCGGCAGGAGCCCGCCGGCACCCTGATCGCGGTGGACGCCGCGGGCAAGGTGCCCTTCTTCTCGGGCCTCCCGGCCCTCGACATGCTGGGCCTGACGGACCCTCACATCGGCCACGGCCGCGCCGAGGACCGGGCCTATTTCCACGTCGGCCACGACAAGTCCGACCTGCCCTACATCCTCTCCCGCAAGCCGGCACTCATCGCCATCTGGCTGCGGGGCGGCTGGACGCAGCACACGAGAGGCCAGGACCCGCTCGAGCAGGCGGGCTATTCCCTGGACTTCGTCCTCAACACCACCCAGGACTCCAAGGGCCGGGACCTGGTGGACGTCCGGCATGCTGCGCCCGCGGAGGTCCGGCGGCTGGTGGCGGCCGGGTACCAGTACGGCCTGTTCGGCCGGGCTCCGGCTCAGCCCGGCCGCGCCACCGTCAGCCCCAGGAACCTCTCGAACGGCTTGTAGCCGGGCGAGGAGTGGAGCAGCGCGAACCCCTGGTCGAGACAGAAGGTGGCGAGGCGGCACTCGGCGGTGCGCACGGGGATGCCCCGGGCGCGCAGGGTGTGATAGTGGACCGCGGCCTTCTCGGCGAGATCGAACCCCGTCATCTCCACCAGCCAGAAACGCCCCAGCGCCTCCCGGGCCTGCTGGCGGTGCAGCTCGTCCGGCAGCCCGTGCAGCACCTCGGTCAGCACCACGTCGTAGTCGATCCAGACGGACGAGTCAACGAGAACCTGCACCGCGCTCCCCCCGGATCTCGTCGAGATCCCCCTTCCACACCAGCTTGCCGCGCAGCGACCGCACCCCCGCCTGCTCGTGAAGCCGGACGTACGTCCTCAGCACCTCCTCGATCAGGTCCTTCTTTTTCGTGATCCCGGAAAGTCCCCACGCTTGCTTGAACAATTCGTCGTCGATCTCGAAGCTCGTGAACACAGTCCCTCCTTGGGCTGGCGAGTCCCCGCCTATGAATTCGTCCCGAAATCATATACCAGGAAGGCCGGAAAGGGGACGGAGGAGTCATTTTCCTATGAAAACGCGCCGTTTTCATATGAAAATGGCCCCGCAGATTGCCC
>QHVW01001073.1 GCA_003223675.1 Acidobacteriota bacterium | reverse complement strand
GCAGAGCCGCCGGCCGCGGTCGCGCACGCGCGCGCCGGGGAGAGCGTCCAGCCGCTCCCGGATCTGGGCGGCGAAATCCGCCGCCCGCCGCCCCGTCTCCTCGATCCCGGCCGCGAGCGCGTAGCGGGCCGCCTCCGCCTGGCCCAGCACCAGGGCGTAGGAGAACTCCCAGTTCTCGAAGCGCCGGGCGCCGTCCATCAGCTCGAAGCCGTCCTCCCCGCACCGCTCCGCCCCGCGCATGTCCAGGCCGAGCGGATAGTCGCCGCGCTCCAGGGCGCGGTCGGAGACGTAGAGGAAGCCGATGCCGCGCGGGCCGCGGAGGAACTTGCGGGCCGTCCCGCCCAGGTAGTCGCAGCGCAGCCTCGCGGG
>QHVW01001072.1 GCA_003223675.1 Acidobacteriota bacterium | reverse complement strand
GGTTCGAGGAGTAGTCGTTGCGCGTCGTCACCAGCCGGTCGCCCGGAGCGAAGTCGAACGTCCCCAGGGCCTGGGAGAAGGCGACCGTGGCGTTCTCGACCACGGCGACGTTGCGGGGCGCGCAGTTGAGCACGCGAGCGAGAGCGTCGTAACCGGCGCGCAGCCGGTCCGCCGCCTCCTCCTCCGCCTCGTAGCCGCCGATCTCCTGCTCCCGCTGGAGGTAGCCCGCCACCGTCTCCGTCACCGGGCGGGGGGAGAAGGAGGCTCCCGCGTTGTTGAGGTGGATACGGCCCGCGCATCCGGGGGTGTCCCGGCGCCACGCGGCGAGCCGTTCGTCGAGTGCCAGGGCGAGGGTCACGATTTGGGGAGCGACCAGCCCACGATGCA
>QHVW01000487.1 GCA_003223675.1 Acidobacteriota bacterium | reverse complement strand
GGGCTCGGCGTCGTCCTGGTCTCCTCCGAGCTCCCCGAGGTCCTGGGCCTCTCGCACCGCGTGCTGGTGTTGCGGCAGGGACGGCCCATGGGATTTTTTGCCGGAGAGGCGGCCACGCCGGAGCGGGTGATGGGCGCGGCGACGCAGGGCTGACGATGCGGAAGCGCCTCACCATCGACTGGCGCGCGCTCACCATGCTGGGAGCGCTGCTCGTCATCTGGGTGGTCTTCTCGGTGGCCACGGACGGCACCTTCCTGCTGCCACGCAATCTCTCCCTTTTGGCCCGCCAGATGGCGGTGACCTCGATCCTGGCGGTGGGCATGGTGCTGGTGATCGTCGCCGGCCAGATCGACCTCTCGGTCGGGGCCCTGTCCGGGCTCACCGGCGCGCTGGCGGCCCTCGCCTACGCGCGCCTCGGCTGGCCGCTCGTCCTCGCCATCCTGCTGGCGCTCGCCGTGGGAGCGGCGCTGGGCGCTCTGGAGGGGAGCCTCGTCGCCTGGCTGCGGATCCCACCTTTCATCGTCACCCTGGGCGGCATGCTGGTCTTCCAGGGGACGCTGCTCGGGGTCACCGGCGGCGTCTCGACCTCGCCGCCGCGGCCGTTCCTCTTCCTCGGGCAGGCCTATCTGCCGCCGGCGGCGGGCTGGCTGGTGGCCGGCGCCGTGGCCGCCGCCCTGGCGCTCGGCGCCGCGCGCTCCCAGGGGCGCCGGCGGCTGGAGCGCCTGGGGCTGGCGGCCCTGGCGCTGGGCGCCGCGGCGTTGATGAATGCCTATGCGGGCGTGCCGGTGCCGGTGCTGGTGGTGCTGGTCCTGGCGACCGTGCTGTCCACCGTGGCCCGCCACACCCCCTTCGGGCGCCACCTCTACGCGATCGGCGGCAACCGCGAGGCGGCCTTCTACGCCGGCATCGCCATCGAGAGGCACCTCGTCGGCGTCTTCACTTTGATGGGCCTGCTCTCCGGGGCCGCCGGGGTGGTGCTCACGGCGCGCGTGGGGGCCGCGACCCCGAACGCCGGCCAGCTCATGGAGCTCGACGCCATCGCCGCCGCGGTGATCGGCGGCACCTCTCTGCTCGGCGGCCAGGGAACCGTCTGGGGGGCGCTCCTGGGGGCCCTGGTCATGGCCTCCCTCGACAACGGCATGAGCCTGCTCGACACCGAGACCTTCTGGCAGCCCATCCTCAAGGGCGCCATCCTCGTCGCCGCGGTGGCGGTGGACATGGCCGGGCGGCGGGGGCGGTGAGCCTCACTCCCCAACCCCTCTCTCCCATCCTCCACCCACCCTTCCGGGCAGAGAGGGGCTTAACAACATTTTTGACTAACCTCTCCCTCTTCTCCCCGGTGGGGTGGGCGGAGGGATGGGAGAAGAGGGCCGGGGTGATGAGGGGCCAACCGGCCGGGGACGCCAACGCTGAGCCCTCAAATCTCCCCCCACAACCACCGCGCCACCGCCATCCGCCGCAGGGTATACCGCACCTCCCGCTGGTAGCCGCGGCTCCTCACCCCCGGGTGCCAGCTCCTGGGGCGGGGGAGGGCGACGGAGAGCTCGGCGCCCTGGCGCTCGGTGAGGCCTGCGGCCGAGCGGTGGTAGTAGTGGCGGGCGGCGGCTTCGGCACCGTAGATCCCCTCGCCGAATTCGGCCACGTTCAGGTAGATCTCCAGGATCCGCCGCTTCGGGAGGTCGGCCTCGAGCTGCTTGGTGAGGATCGCCTCCTTCACCTTGCGCAGCGGATTGTAGGAGCCCGAGAGCCAGAGGTTCTTGGCCACCTGCTGGGTGATCGTCGAGGCGCCGCGCGGCAGCGACTTCCGGGTCCAGGCGTCCTGCAACGAGGCCTTGATCTCCTCCTCGTCGAAGCCGCTGTGGGAGAAGAAGCGCATGTCCTCGTTCACCAGCACCGCCCGCTTCAGGCTGGGCGAGATCCGCGAGTAGGGGACCCAGGTCCACTCGACCTTCTTCTTCGGCCCGAAGATCCCCCACCCCCGGTATTTCTCGATGAAGGCGGTGGTCCTCGGGTGGGCGTGGGCGAGGACGGCGACGTCCGGCCAGGTGACCACCTCCCAGACCAGGTAGACGGCGAGCAGGCCGAGCAGCCAGAGGAAGATCCGCTTACGGCGCCGGGGGGGCGGCGCCCCGTAGGAAAGGTCGTCCATGGGGGTTGCAATCCTATCAGGGAGGGTCAGGGGGAGGGGTGGCCCGAAACTTGCTATGCTTTTACGGCATTGATGTCGATGTCCCGTTTCCGATAGGAGCCCGCGATGACGCGCACCCTGGTACTCCCTCTCGCTCTGATCGCTCTGCTCTCGTTGACCCTGTCCTCCCCGGGCGAGCTCGCCGCGGCGGGGACCTGCGACCGCTCGGGATGCGGGCGCGCCGAGTGCGCGATGCCCGCCGCGCCGGCCCCGTCGGACCGCTGGGGCGGGCTGCGGCCGGTCGGCGGCTACACGTTCTGCGCCCCGGGGACCGCGTTCTGCACGGATTCGACGGCGTTCATCGAGTCCCAGCAGGCCTACTGGTCGTTCCCCTGGTTCATGTCGATCGACACGGAGAACCAGTACCTGTTCATCGCCCTGGCGCACGGGCTCCAGGTGTGGGACGCGCACAGCGCCATCCCGCAGCCCATCTCGCAGCTCTCGTTCGCCATCTTCCCCGTGTGGAGCGTCAATCCGGAGGTCAAGTGGCCGCTCCAGGACGTGGACGCGCCGGCCAACGTGGACGACGAGGTGGCGCTCGCGGGGATCTCGGGGATCGGCATCGCCATCGTCGACCTGACGGACAAGACCAGTCCCAAGCTCGTCTACCAAAATTACGGCAAGGAGGGAAATCAGGTCTACGCCGCGACGCTCGCCGGGCGGCGTTACGCCTTCCTGGCGGCGGGGGGCGCCGGCCTGCTCGCCTATGACATGACGCAGGCCAAGCTCTACAACGGGTGCTCGGAGGACGTGCCCAACAACGGCTCGTCCGTGCAGTGTCCCGGGGTCTACAAGGGGCAGATCGGCACCCGGCTCTCGAGCTTCGTCGACGGCGTGGACACGTTCGTGGCGTCCGGCGGCGGCTCCTCGTGGGGCGTGGAGATCTGGGACTTGGCGAATCCGGCGAGCCCGCAGCGCAGGCTCCTGGCCCTCAACGACCGGCCGGTCTACGGGGTCGCCCTGTGGAAGCAGGGGGCCACCTACTACCTCGCCGCGCGGACGGTGGACGGGAGCGCGCACCACCTCTCGATCTACGACGTGAGCTGCATCGCGAGCGCCTCCTGCTCCGGGCTGGGAGCGCCGCTCTCCACGGGCGTCTACGACGGCCAGGGCACGGACTATCTCGACTTCTCCCGCAGCAACGGCACGCCGTTCCTCTATCTGGGGACGGACAACCGCTGCGTGGGCGGCACCCAGCACGAGTGGCTGCTCGACGTGAGCAATCCCGCGGCGCCGCAGGACATCTCGCCGTTCAACTACTGGGGATGGTACTACCGGGGCGGGCCCACGGGCTTCAACCTGGTGGCCCCGCGTTCGGGCAAATTCGTGGGGGACATCTTCTATCGCGCGGCGCTGTCGATCTTCGACTGGCACCAGCGCACCGGCACGACCGGCGGCGGGGGCTCGGCGATCGACGTGGCCGGACCGGATTCCGGGCTCACTGGCGCGCCCTATACCTTCACGGCCACGGCCACGGGGTGCACGCCGAGCCCCGGCGGCTGGACGTGGAGCACCGGCGGCGGCGCCATCGCCGGCTCGGCCACGGGGCCGCAGGTGTCGGTGACCTGGACCGATCCGGGGACCAAGCCGGTGTCGGCCACCAATGCGGCCTGCGGCAGCGCGGTGGGGCTCAAGCCGGTGACGATCTCGGGGACCGGCACCTTG
>QHVW01000486.1 GCA_003223675.1 Acidobacteriota bacterium | reverse complement strand
GGCACACCCTGGCCGAGGTCGCCCGCGCCTCCGCGGCCAGCGAGCGGACCCTGGAGCGCCTGTTCCGCGCCGAGACCGGATTGCCGTTCGGCGTCTGGCGGCAGCGAGCCCGGCTGCTCCGCGCCCTGCAACTCCTCGCCGAGGGGGGCGCGGTCGCCGAGGTCGCCAACGCCATCGGCTACGAGAGCACCAGCGCCTTCGTCGCCGCCTTCCGCCGCGCCCTCGGCACCACGCCCGGACGGTATTTCAAAAGGCCCGTCTGACCCCCGGCATGCTCCATGCATATCCCGCCCGCCAGTCGTCAGGACGTCGAGGCGGGAGGACGAGCAGACCGTGGACGCGGGCTCACAAGGACCATCATTTTGGAATCGCTCGGGGCGTAGCTCCCTTCTCGCCCTGGGCTTGGCCGTGGCTCTCCTGTCCCAGGGGTGCACCCTGATCGCGGTCAAGCGGAGCGTCTACCAGTTCGATCACCCCTTCGCCGTGAAGGATGCCGCCTTCCGCCGCTCCCTCGACACCTTCGGCAATACCATGGTGGGGGGGAACAGCGCCGAGCTCCTGAACAACGGCGACGCCATCATCTCCGCGATGACCCAGGCGATCCGCGAGGCCAAGGCCACGGTAAACCTGGAGTCCTACATCTTCAAGAGCGACAAGGCCGGCGCGATGTTCGCCCAGCCGCTGATCGAGGCCGCGCGGCGGGGGGTCGAGGTGCGCGTGCTGGTGGACGGCACGGGCAGCAGCCACTCCTGGTCGATCCTCAACCGCATGCGCGACGCCGGCGCCAAGGTCTACGTGTTCCACCCCATCGGGCTCTGGAGCCTCTATAACATCGGCTGGCGGACGCACCGCAAGATCCTGGTGGTCGACGGCACCGTCAGCTTCACCGGCGGCTTCTGCATCGCCGACAACTGGCTGGGGGACGCCCGCAACCCCAAGGAGTGGCGGGACACCATGGTGCGGGTCACCGGGCCCGTCTCGGCGCAGATGCAGGCGATCTTCAGCCAGGACTGGACCTACACCACCGGCGAGATCCTGGCCGGCGACAAGTTTTATCCCCGCCTCGACCGCACGGGCTCTGTCGAGGCGCAGGGGATCAAGGTGTCGCGCGGCGACGCGTCCTCGGAGGCCGAGATCTTCTACCTCGTGGCGATCCAGTCCGCCGAGAGATCGATCCACATCCAGAACGCCTATTTCGTGCCTGACGAGCAGATCCGCGAGGCGCTGATCCAGGCGGCGAAGCGGGGCGTCGACGTAAAGATCATGGTCCCCGGCCGGCACATCGACATGCCGCTGGTGCGCATGGCCTCGCGCTCACACTACGGCGAGCTCCTCCAGGCGGGGGTCCACATCCTCGAATACAACCACACGATGATGCATCAGAAGAACGCGGTGATCGACGGCCTCCTCAGCACGATCGGCTCGATCAACTTCGACGGCCGCTCCCTGCGCGCCAACGAAGAGGACAGCCTCGCCTTCTACGACTCCGGTTTCGCGGCGCAGGTGGAGGCGACCTTCGCGGACGATGAGAAATACAGCCGCGAGATCACCTATCAGAGCTGGAAGAAGCGCGGCGCCGAGCAACACCTGGCGGAGGTGTTCTCGGTGTTTTTTGAGCCGCTGTATTGAAACCTAACCCGGAGCTCGCGCGCGCGAAGGGCCGCGGAGCCCCGCATTCCCCGTCCGCAGCGCGTTTCGATTCAGCTTTCAAAGAACCCGAGAGCTCCCGCGAGCCTCATTCCCCGCCCTTCGAGGGACATCTCCGGCTCTCGCTGAGGCATTCCCCACGCTTCGCGCCGCATTCCCTGGAGATCATGAGGCGCGAGCTCCCCTTCGCGCCACATTCCCTGGAGATCGTGAGGCGCGAGCTCCCCTTCGCGCCGCATTCCCCGCGCTTCGCGTCCCGTGAAGGACTCCTGGCGGAGCATTCCCTCGCCGAAAAACCTCGCGAAGGACAGGGAATGGGACGCGAAGGGTCCTTTTCATCATGCGCATCACAGGGAATGTCCCGAGATCTCGGGGGAATGCCGCGCGAACTCCAGGGAATGTCTCATTCCCCCTTCTTCGCGTCCCGTTTTCTCGGGGGAATGCCTCATTCCCTACTCGTCGCGTCCCGTTTTCTCCAGGGAATACCCCGGAAAGCCTGGGGAAAGCAGGCCGAGATCTTCTACCTCGTGGCGATCCAGTCCGCCGAGAGATCGATCCACATCCAGAACGCCTATTTCGTGCCTGACGAGCAGATCCGCGAGGCGCTGATCCAGGCGGCGAAGCGGGGCGTCGACGTAAAGATCATGGTCCCCGGCCGGCACATCGACATGCCGCTGGTGCGCATGGCCTCGCGCTCACACTACGGCGAGCTCCTCCAGGCGGGGGTCCACATCCTCGAATACAACCACACGATGATGCATCAGAAGAACGCGGTGATCGACGGCCTCCTCAGCACGATCGGCTCGATCAACTTCGACGGCCGCTCCCTGCGCGCCAACGAAGAGGACAGCCTCGCCTTCTACGACTCCGGTTTCGCGGCGCAGGTGGAGGCGACCTTCGCGGACGATGAGAAATACAGCCGCGAGATCACCTATCAGAGCTGGAAGAAGCGCGGCGCCGAGCAACACCTGGCGGAGGTGTTCTCGGTGTTTTTTGAGCCGCTGTATTGAAACCTAACCCGGAGCTCGCGCGCGCGAAGGGCCGCGGAGCCCCGCATTCCCCGTCCGCAGCGCGTTTCGATTCAGCTTTCAAAGAACCCGAGAGCTCCCGCGAGCCTCATTCCCCGCCCTTCGAGGGACATCTCCGGCTCTCGCTGAGGCATTCCCCACGCTTCGCGCCGCATTCCCTGGAGATCCTGAGGCGCGAGCTCCCCTTCACGTCGCATTCCCTGGAGATCGTGAGGCGCGAGCTCCCCTTCGCGCCGCATTCCCCGCGCTTCGCGTCCCGTGAAGGACTCCTGGCGGAGCATTCCCTCGCCGAAAAACCTCGCGAAGGACAGGGAATGGGACGCGAAGGGTCCTTTTCATCATGCGCATCACAGGGAATGTCCCGAGATCTCGGGGGAATGCCGCGCGAACTCCAGGGAATGTCTCATTCCCCCTTCTTCGCGTCCCGTTTTCTCGGGGGAATGCCTCATTCCCTACTCGTCGCGTCCCGTTTTCTCCAGGGAATACCCCGGAAAGCCTGGGGAAAGCGGCTCGAGATCTTCTTCGGATTCCTCGCAGCCCCCGCGAAGCCCCTCTCCGTAGGCTCTTGACAGGGCGATCCGGAGACCTTATTATATGGGCATACCAAGAAGCTGTCCAGTCCTCTCCTTCTGTCTGGAGGAGGGGTCGCGTCGACCCGCGAGGTCCGCGCTGGACGGCTCGGGCTCTTTGACAGACGACGTACCGGAGGGAGCGGAACGCGGCGCCGTTCCCTCCGGCCCTCCTTGATCTCCTTCGCGAAGCGGAGCGCGGAGACGGTGTGCCTCATGATAGGCTCCGCGTAACGTCATGAGGGGAGATTGCGATGTCGAAAGACGATCCGAAGGATCTGAAAGAAGCATTTCTGGACCGAATGGCCGAGTATGAGAGCCGGGAGCCCAGGCCGTTGCTGGACGCTCTGGCGGAGTCCGGCGTGACCCTGCCGGCCCCGGAGGAGCTCGACGACGCGCAGATCGGCGCCAAGCTCTGGGAGCTCATCCACTGGCTCTCGCTGGCCGGCACGTTCCTGCACAACACCGACCATCTGAGCGACCGCGAGCTGTACACGGAGCTCTGGCGCGAGGAGCTGCGCGAGCCGGCCGTCCTGATGCCCGAGGACACGTCTTTCGGCTATCACATCGACATGGTCGGCAGCGGCAGCGAGGAGCACATCCATCTCTATCTGAAGCATTACGCGGATGAACGGACGCGCCAGAGCTGGAAGGAAGACTGGCCCAAGGACGAGATCCCCGAGCATGAGGACCCGCCCTACGACCGCGACCGCCGTCTGCCGAAACGGGAATTCCGGACGGACGGCGGTCCGGTGATGTAGGAAGCGCCTCACCACTTCAGCGGATCATCGTCGAGCCGGCGTTTCGGGAGCGGCAGCCGGAGCAGGCGCTGATAAGAGCGGGAGAGGATGCCGGCCACCTCGGCCTGGAGATCCTCGATGCCGGCTCCCGCCCGCTGCCGGGGCTCGCGAAGCTCGTCGTAGTACCGCAGGATGTCTTGGCCGTCGGCGACCGTGAAGCCGGCGGCCCGCGCGATCCGCGTCAGATTGTCGAGGCCGGGCTCGACGAGGCCGAGCTCATAGCGGGCCAGCAGGCTTTCGTCCACGCCGGCCGTCGTGGCGAATTCCCTCTGAGACTGTCCGGACAGCGCCCGGAACATCCGGACCATCAGGTTCTTGCGATTCATCGGTTCCTCCTGCTGGCACGAAGCCAGGAATTTTCGCGTGTCTACCCCGGAAAAAGCACCATGATTGGCGACAGTCGCGGCCCGCGCGGACCACAGAGGCTCGCGCCGGCGCCGCGCGGGAGACGACCCCATGCGCAGATCTCTCGTCGCCGCGGCCCTCACCGCGTCCCTCCTCGCCGGCCCGGCCCAACTGCTCCCTCCGTTCTGGACTCTCCTTTCCTCGCTCTGGAGCGGAGCCATGGAAAAGGCAGGAGGTGGGGCGGACCCCTTCGGATTGCAGGCTCCGGCCCCGCCGCTGCCCACGACGGATGAGGGAGCGGGGTGGGACCCCAACGGCTGACCGGGAACGTTTCATAAGGTGAACCGGAGCCCCTGGTCGTAGCGGGCGCGAAAGAGGTAGCCCAGAACGCGGCGCGCCAGATCGGCGGTGGCCTCCTCGCGCTCGGCCGCCTCCTGGAACAGCCGCAGGGCGGCCAGGGCCTCCCGGTGTACCCCCTTGGACTCGAAGACTTCCGCCAAGCGCGGGGTGAGGGACCGGACCTCGGCCGTTCGGCCTTCACTCAGCAGCAGCACCGCCTCCTCCAGCAGAGCCAGGGCCACGTCGTAACTCATCTTGCGCGAGGCGAAACCCCGTCGCGCCTGTCCCAGCAGCTTCCGGGCCTCTTCGGACCGGCCCATCCCGGCCGCGATGCGTCCCGCCAACCACAGCCCGCGGAGAGTTCCGATCTCGTCCCCCATTTCGGCGGCGACGGCCCGCACCTGCCGCCCGATCGCGTCCGCCTCGGCGAAGCGGCCCAGATGGCAGAAATCCCAGGCCAGGTTGAGCCGCAGGATGTTCATGAGGCGGCTGTCCTCCTTGATCAGAGGCTCGGCTTGGAGCAGAGCTTCGACGGCGCGGTCATATTCCCCCATGACCTCCAGCGTGAAGCCTTTCTGGATCAGGGCCAGCTCCGGTGACCGTCCCACAAACGCGGCTTGATCGAGGAGAGCCAGAGCCTCGGTGAAGCGGCGTTGATCTCTTCGCAAAGCCCCCTCCAGACTGGGCAGCCTGCCGGGGTCCAGCACGGCGGCAGGATCGGAGCCGGAATCCCACAGCCGTTTGGCCCGCTCAAGGACCGCCTCCGCCTCCCGCAGCTCGCCCCGGACCCGCAAGGCGTTGGCGGCGTGGGCCGTGGCGAAGCCCTGGACGCGGTGGCGCCAGCTCTCCGGCCCCGACATCCGCCCGGCGATCTCCTGGGCGAGAGCCGCCAGGGAGGCCGCGCGCTCGACGTTGCGGGAGGCCTGCACGACCGACTCCTCGCAGACGCGCTCGGCCAGCGCCCAGGTCTGGAACCGCGGAGACTCCTGCGCCATCGCGAGCCGCAGGTCCTCCGGGAACGGCGCCAGCAACCCCCACAGCTCGCTGGCGTACCAGCGAAGCGCTTCGAGGCCGGCCGGCATGGGATAGATGTCCAGGGGCGGGACCGCGCGCGAGCGCCGGACGGCCTCGATGAGCGCCTTCCGGATGAGCCGCGCCGACTCCAGCACCCCCTCCTCGACCGTGGCGAGCTCCGCGGGCGACATCTCCTCCCTGCTCGCCTCGACAGCCGCCAGGGATTCCAGGCAGAAGGTGACGACGCTGACCTCCGCGGGCTGTGCCCGGATGGCCCGGAGCAGGCGGGCGTAGACGGCGTCGTCGAGGTCCTCCCTGCCGAGGTACTCCGAGACGCGCTTCGGGTCCATCCCGGCGCTCGCGCCGATCTCCTTCTGGGAGAGCCTCTTCCAGCGGGCGAGCACAGAGAGCGTCAACGGACGGTACGAGCTTGGCATCCCAAGGTTCCTCCCGAGCAAGAAATTACCACTCTCTGAAGGATCTTGGTGCGCCAGAAGCCCGGATCGTGACACGCCGTGGCGGGAAAAGGGCGCGTCGTCTGGGAACCGCCCCCCGGAATTTTCGCAAAGTCAGGTCAGCAGCGGCTCAAAGGCCGGAGGCGGCGGTGAGAATCCGGGTGTGAGGCACCACCTAATCCATGGGAGGACCGAGAGGATGACTGCTCTGGATCTGGCAAGAAGGCACATTGGACGTCTGAGCGAGCACCTGCGAGGAGTCCGGTATCAACTGATCGGGATTCAGGCGAGCATCCCGCCGACCCGCCAGGAGACCTCGCCCGAGGACCTGGAGAGCGATCCCGACGCGCCGACCGAAATCCGCTCCATCCTCGCCAACGCCGTCCAGGACAGCCTCGATCCGCTGATCCGCGACCTCGAGACAGCGGCGGGGTACGAGCCGCGGGCTGGGGAGGAGTGAGGGAGAGGGGTGATAAAAGGACGTAAAGGACTGCAAAGACGCCAAGGACATCAAGGACACGAAAGAGCGTTGAGATCGGCGCTTTCCTGTCCTTGTGGTCCTTGCAGTCCTTTATGTCCTTGGTTTGGCTGGACGCTCACCCCCGTCCCGGGAAGCTCTCCAGCACCGCCAGCACCGAATCGATGTCCGCCGGCGTGTGGTCCGCCGAGACCTGGAAGCGGATCGATTCGTCGCCGCGCGGCACGACGGGATATTTGAGGCCGGTCGCCAGGATGCCGTGCTGCCGCAGGTGGGCCACCAGGGCGGTGGTCTTCGCGGTGTCGCGCACCATCAGCGGCACCACCGGATGCTCGCCGGGGATGGTCTCGTAGCCGAGACTGAGCAGCCCCTGCTCGAAGCGCGCGGTCATCGCCCGCAGGTGATCGAGCAGGCGCAGGCCCTCGGGGCTGTCCACGATCTCCACCGACTTGAGCGCCGCCGCGCACTCGCCCATGGTGATCGGATTGGAATAGATATAGGTGGCCGCGGTCTCGCGCAGGAAATCGGTCAGCAGCCGGCTGCCGGTCACGTAACCGCCGTTGACGCCGAACGCCTTGCCCAGGGTGGCGACGAGGATGTCCACCGGCCCGGAGCCGGTGTATTCCTCGGTGCCGCGGCCGGTGCGGCCGAAGGCGCCCACGCCGTGCGAGTCGTCGGCGATCAGCACCGCGTCCTCCGCGAAGCGCTCGCTCCAGCGGCGGCAGATCGCCTGCAGCTCCGGCAGCGGCGCGTGGTCGCCGCGCATGCTGAAGATGCCGTCCGTCACCACGATCGCCCGCCGGCAAGTCCCCGCCACCGCCGCGAGCTTCGCCTCCAGGTCGGCGAGGTCGAGGTGCTTGTAGATCTGCTTTTCCTTCGGCCGGGCCAGGCGCATGGCGTTGATGATGCAGTTGTGATTGAGCTCGTCGCTGATCAATGCGGTTTCTGGTGTGATCAAGGGGACGATGACGCCCAGCGCCGTGGCATAGGCCGAGCTGAAGAGCATCGCCGACTCGCGGCCGTGGAAGGCGGCGAGGCGCGCCTCCAGATCGACGTGCGCCTGATAAGTGCCGCTGATGAAGCGCACCGCGCCGGGGCCGACGCCGAGCTCCCGGCTGGCCGTCTCCTCGGCGTGGATGAGCTCGGGGCGCAGGGACATCCCGAGATAATTGTTCGAATTCATCTTGAGAAAGGGTTTGTCCCCCTCGCCCGCCAGCCGGTAACGCGTCCCCCGCTCGCCCGACGCGGGGAGGACCTTGGTGATCACCGATTCGGCGCCCTTCAGGGTGCCCCGCTCGCGCAGGGCGCCGAGCTCGGCGGAGAGGGCGGCCGCGAAACGATCAATTGGCATGGTGGACCTCCTCGGCGGCCAGCTTCTTTTCCAGATTTTCGAGCATGTCACGGACCATCGCCGGGAGATCGTACCGCGGGTTCCACCCCCACTCCCGGCGCGCCGCGCTGTCGTCGAGCGAGTTGGGCCAGGAGTCGGCGATCTCCTGCCGGACCGGATCGATCCGGTATTCCATCTTGAAGTCGGGGATGTGCTTGCAGATCTCGGCGCCCAGCTCCCGGGGCGTGAAGTTCATGCCGGTGACGTTGAAGGAGTTGCGGTGCACGAGGCGCGCGGGGTCGGCTTCCATGACGTCGATCGCCGCCTTCACCGCGTCGGGCATGTACATCATGTCGAGCCGGGTGTCCGGCTTCAGGAAACAGGTGTAGTGCCGGTGGCGGATCGCTTCCCAGAAGATCTCCACCGCGTAATCGGTGGTGCCGCCGCCGGGCGGGGCACCGTAGGAGATGATGCCGGGGAAGCGGACGCCGCGGGCGTCGACGTCGAAGCGGTGGTGGTAATAGTCGCAGAGCAACTCGCCCGCCACCTTGGTGACGCCGTAGATGGTGCTCGGCCGCTGGATGGTGTCCTGGGGGGTATGGTCCTGGGGGGTGCCGGGCCCGAAGGCGCCGATGGAGCTGGGCACGAACACGGCGCAGCCGTTGACGCGGGCCACCTCCAGCACACGGTAGAGGCTCCCCATGTTGACGTCCCAGGCCACCTGCGGCTTGCTCTCGCCGACCGCGGAGAGCAGGGCCACCAGGTGATAGATGGTCTGGACCTGATGCCGCTGCACGACCTCCTGGATCTGGCGCTGGTTCGTGCAGTCGAGGAAATCGAAAGGGCCGTCCGCGCGCAGGAGCTCCTCGCGCGACATCATGCGGATGTCCGAGGCGACGACCTGATCGGCTCCATAGCGCTCGCGCAAAGCGGGCACCAGCTCGGACCCGATCTGGCCGAGGGCTCCCGTGACGAGGATCTTCGTCTTCATAAATTCTTCCTCGGAATGGTGCCGCCTGACGGCGGCGGAGGGGAATGGTATGCGGCCTTCGCGGTGAGGGGCAAGGGAACACGGACGAGCACACTGGGCCCGGAGCTCCTCGGGTCCTTGTCAGTCCGTGTTCGTCCGTGTCGGTCCGTGCTCGCCCCCCACCCCCGCCAGGAACCGCTCCAGCGCGCGGCAGAAGAGCGCCGGCGCCTCCGCGTAGGGGAGGGCGCCGGCCCCTTCGAAGACGTCGAGCGCGGCGCCGGGGA
>QHVW01000485.1 GCA_003223675.1 Acidobacteriota bacterium | reverse complement strand
CTGCGGCTAGAGATCGCGGCAGCTCTCAAGGCGAGAGCCCCGAAAAAGCGAAAAAAAAGAAGCGTCAGGACATCGTAACCTGCGGCAGGTGCGCCATCGCCTCCTCGACCAGCGCGGTCGGGTATTCGTGGTCTTGCAGCTTGCCCTGGTGGAACTGCTCGTAGGCCGACATGTCGAAGTGGCCGTGGCCGGAGAGGTTGAAGGCGATCACTTTCTTTTCGCCGCTCTCCTTGGCGCGCAGGGCTTCGTCGATCGCCACGCGGACGGCGTGCGCCGACTCTGGCGCGGGGAGGATGCCTTCCGCCTTGGAAAACTGCACCGCCGCTTCGAAGGTGGCGAGTTGCTGCACGGCCCGCGCTTCGACGTCGCCGTGATCGACCAGCGCGCTCACGCTCGGCGCCATGCCGTGGTAGCGCAGGCCGCCCGCGTGGATGCCCGGCGGCACGAAGGTGTGGCCGAGGGTGTGCATCTTGACGATCGGCGCCATCGCGGCCGTGTCGCCGTAGTCGAAGGTGTAGCGCCCCTTGGTGAGGGTCGGGCAGGAGGCCGGCTCGACGGCGATCACCCGGGTCTTCTTCCCCGCGGTGAAATTCTGGTGCAGGAACGGATAGCTGAAGCCGGCGAAGTTCGAGCCGCCGCCGGCACAGGCGATCACGATGTCCGGATACTCGCCGGCCAGCTCCATCTGCTGCAACGACTCGATGCCGATCACCGTCTGGTGCATCAGCACGTGCCCGAGCACCGATCCCAGGGAGTACTTCTTGCCGCCGTTCGAGGTCGCCGCGACCTCGACCGCCTCGGAGATGGCGATGCCGAGCGAGCCGGGCGAGTCCGGATTCTCGGCGAGCACGCTGCGGCCGTAGTTGGTGCGGTCGGTGGGGCTCGCGAAGACCTGCGCGCCGAAATTCTCCATGATGATGCGGCGGTACGGCTTCTGATGGTAGGAGACCTTGACCATGTAGACCTCCAGGTCGAGGCCGAACATGTTGCACGCCATGGCGAGCGCGCTCCCCCATTGGCCGGCGCCGGTCTCGGTGGTGAGCGCCCTGGTGCCGGCTTCCTTGTTGTAAAAGGCCTGCGCCACCGCCGTGTTCGGCTTGTGGGAGCCCACCGGGCTCACCCCCTCGTACTTGTAATAGATGTGGGCCGGCGTATCGAGCGCCTTTTCGAGGCGCAGCGCGCGGTACATCGGCGTCGGCCGCCACAGCCGGTAGATGTCGCGCACCGGCTCCGGGATCTCGATCCAGCGGTCGGTGCTGACCTCCTGGAGGATCAGGCTCATCGGGAAGAGCACGGAGAGGAAGTCCGGGGTGACCGGCTCCTTGGTGCCCGGATGGAGGACCGGCTGCGGCGGCACCGGCAGGTCGGCGTTGATGTTGTACCAGGCTTGGGGAAGCTGGCTCTCGTCGAGCAGGATCTTGTGCTGGGGCATGGCGCTCTCCTTGGCTTGGCTGAATGGTACTCCCACTCCGCGGGTCACGGAGAGCCGGTAACGCCGGCCTCCCGTTTGGCGCCAGATAGAAAGGAGGCTATGCTTTCCTGGCTGGACAGCCAGAACGGGAGGTCCCCCATGATCCACCGCGTTCCCGCCTTCCTGCTCACCCTCTCTCTCCTCGCCACCCCGCTGCTCGCCGCCGACGGCGCCCTCGACCCCGGCTTCAACGGCACGGGCAAGGTCACCACGGTGTTCAATCCGTCGAGCCTGGTCAACAGCGACCAGGCCTTCGCGGTGCTGGTCCAGCCGGACCAGAAGATCGTGACGGTGGGCTTTCTCACCGACGTCAGCGATCCCGCCGACTTCGGGGCCGCGCGCTACAACCCGGACGGCACGCTCGATCACACCTTCGGCAACAACGGCCTGGTCCGCGTGGGGTTCGGCTTCTTCACCGCCGACGAGGCCTTCGCCGCGGTACGGCAGCCGGACGGCAAGATCGTGCTCGGCGGCTATACGACGGCCGTGGTGCCGCTCCCCTCGCCGGCGTTCGCGCTCGTCCGCCTGAAGACCGACGGCACCCTCGATCCGCAGTTCGGCAGCGGCGGCAAGGTGCAGACCGACCTGGGCGGCGACGACTGGATCTTCGCCCTGGCGCTGCAGCCGGACGGCAAGATCCTGGCCGCCGGCATCACCGGAAGCCCGGCCAGCCACGATTTCGCCCTGGTGCGCTACAACGCCAACGGCAGCCTCGACACGGCCTTCGGCACCGGCGGCAAGGTGAAGACCGACTTCTCGGGACGCGAGGACCGGCCGGCGGCGGTGGCCGTGCAGAAGGACGGCAAGATCCTGATCGCCGGCGTCTCCTCCCCCACCGCGGCTCCCAACAGCCCGCAACAGATGGCGCTGGCGCGCTATACGGCGGCCGGCAAGCCGGACACCACCTTCGGCACCGGCGGCAAAACCCTCCTCGCCCTGGGGGGCCGCAGCGCGGCCACGGCGCTCAGGGTGCTCTCCACGGGCAAGATCCTGGTCGGCGGCGGCCTCCTCCAGGCGGCCGGCGGCTACAACTTCCTCGTCGTGCGCCTGAATCCCAACGGCACGCTCGACACCACCTTCGGCACCGGTGGCAAGGTGACCACCGACTTCGGCGGCAGGACCGACGGCATCCATGGGATCGCCGTCCTCACCAACGGCCAGATCGTGGCCGGCGGCGAGGCCAACGCGACGAGCTTCGGCAGCGGGGACGGCGTCTTCGCGCTGGCCCGCTACACCGCCAACGGCCAGCTCGACACCACCTTCGGCACCGGCGGCAAGGTCACCACCCAGCTCGGCGACCGCGGCTCGCGCGGCACCTCGCTCGCCGTCCAGGCCAACGGCCGGATCGTGTTGGCGGGGCACGTCTTCTCCACGAATCCGGCGCAGGGCACGGCCTTCGGCCTGGCCCGCTATCTCACCGCCGTCCCGCCGCAGGCGCTGGCGGCGCAGGATGCCGCGGAAGGGGAGGACGTCGAAGGGTTACAGCCCGAGGACCATCTCCCACTGGAAGAGTGAGCGACCAGGGGCGGCCGGGGAACACGGCGCTCGACGAGATAGGATAGCGGACCTGATGGCCGCCACCCCCGAAGAGATCGTCAAGGCCACCCGGCAGTGGCTCGAGAAGGCGGTGATCGGCCTCAACCTCTGCCCGTTCGCCAAGCCGGTCCATGCTCGGGATCAGATCCGCTACGTGGTCAGCCAGGCCGAGACCCCCGAGGAGCTCCTGGCCGATCTCATCGACGAGCTGCAGACCCTGGCGGCGGCGGAGCCCGAGGAGATCGAGACCACCCTGCTGATCCACCCCAGGGTGCTGAACGATTTCCTGGACTACAACGACTTCCTGGGCGTGGCCGAGGATACCGTGGCCGGTCTCGGCCTCGAAGGGGTCCTCCAGGTCGCCAGCTTCCATCCGGACTACCAGTTCGCCGGCACCGAGCCGGACGACGTCACCAACTACACCAACCGCTCCCCCTATCCCACGCTCCATCTCCTGCGCGAGGCGAGCGTCGAGCGCGCGGTGGCGGCGGTGCCGGACGCGGCCGAGATCTACGAGCGGAACATGGAGACGCTCCGGCGGCTGGGGGTGGAGGGGTGGCGGCGGCTCTTCAAGGGTCTGGACCGCTGATAAACGCGAGGGCTGATAGACTCACTCCGGCTCGTTCAGGTCCGTAAGAGCAATCTCCCATGCATCGCCTCGACCGCATCCGAGTGGCAGGCTTCAAGTCGATCCGGGATCAGACTCTGAAGCTCCACCCGCTCAACGTCCTCATCGGCGCGAACGGAGCCGGAAAGTCGAATTTCATTGAAGTCTTCCGGCTCCTCCATGA
>QHVW01000174.1 GCA_003223675.1 Acidobacteriota bacterium | reverse complement strand
ACATGTTGATCAGCCGCGGCTTCTGATCGCCGTAGCGGGCAAACCAGGGGGCGAGGCTGGCCGGCTCCAGGGCCTCGCCGCCGAAGATGACGTAGCGCAGGGCGAGGTCGGCCGGCTTCCCTTCCGCGGCCCAGATCAGTTGGCGGAAGGCGGAGGGGGTCTGGTTGAGCACGCTGACCCCCTCCTCCCGCAGCAGCTCGTGGAAGGCCTCGGGCGAGCGGCTCACCCAATAGGGCACCACCACCAGCCGGCCGCCGTAGAGCAGGGCCCCCCAGATCTCCCACACCGAGAAGTCGAAGGCGTAGGAGTGGAACAGCGTCCAGACGTCCTCGGGACCGAAATCGAACCAGGGATCGGTCGCCCTGAACAGGCGGTCGACGTTGGCGTGGGTGACCACCACCCCCTTGGGCGTGCCGGTGGAGCCCGAGGTGTAGATCACGTAGGCCGGGAGGTCCGCGTCGAGCGGGATCTCCAGCCGCTCGGAGCTCTGGTGGCCGGCCGCCTCCAGGTCCCCGGCGGTGAGCAGGAGGGCGGCGCCGCTGTCCTCGCGGAGGAAGGCGATGCGCTCGGCCGGATAGTTGGGGTCGATCGGCACGTAGGCGGCGCCGGCCTTGAGCACGCCGAGGATGGCCGCCACCATCTCCGCCGAGCGCTCCAGGAGGAGGGCGACGCGGTCCCCCGGCCGCACGCCGCGGGCCTGGAGATGGCGGGCGATGCGGTTGGCGCGGGCGTCGAGCCCGGCGTAGGTGAGCCGCTCGCCTTCGATCGAAAGCGCCACGGCGCCGGGCGCGCGGTCCACCTGAGCCTCGAAGCGGCGGTGCAGGCCGAGCGGAGCGGCGGTCCGGAGGGGCGCCGGATTCCATTCCACGAGGAGCTGGTGGCGCTCGGCGGCGCCGAGCATGGCCAAGTCCGCGAGGCGCCGGTCCGGCGCGTCGATCCAGGCGTCGAGCAGGGCCCCGAAATGCCCCG
This sequence comes from Acidobacteriota bacterium, assembly GCA_003223675.1. Lineage (GTDB taxonomy): Bacteria > Acidobacteriota > Thermoanaerobaculia > Multivoradales > UBA5704 > DATARR01. The sequence continues at coordinate 23,652 of QHVW01000174.1, read as the reverse complement.
CCAGCCGGGCGGCCGTGGCGGCGTCGAAGAGGTCGGAGTCGTAGAGGAACCCGCCGGCGATCCCTCCCGCCGCCTCGAAGAAGTTGACGACGAGGTCGAATTTGGCGGCCTCGGCGCCCGCCTCGACGGGGGTCAGGGCGACGCCCGACAGCTCCAGGGCCCCTTGCGTCGGCGCGGTCATCAGTTGGAAGACCACGCGCAGCAGCGGCGGCCGGTGCGGGTTGCGCGGCAGGGCCAGCTCGTCCACCAGCCGCTCGAAGGGGATGTCCTGGTGGGAGAGGGCGCCCAGCACGGTGGCGCGGGAGCGGGCGAGCTGCACGGGCAAGTCGGGATCTCCCGCCAGGTCCCCCCGCAGGACGACGGTGTTGATGAAGAAGCCGATCAGTCGCTCGATCTCGGCGCGCGAGCGGTTGGCGACCGGCAGGCCCACGGGCAGCTCGACGGCTCCGGTCTCGCGGTGGAGCGCGGCGGCGAAGGCGGCGAAGAGGGCCATGAAGAGCGTCGCGTCGCCGGCGCGGGCCAGCCGGCCGAGGGCCGCGGTGCGCGCGGGCGGCAGCGCCCACTCGACGGCGCCGCCGCGGCCGGAGGGGACGGCGGGACGGGGGCGGTCGGCCGGCAGCTCCAGGGGGGCGAGGCCGGCCAGCTCCTGCCGCCAGTAGCCGAGCTGCTCCTCCAGGATCTCGCCGCGCAGCCAGTCCCGCTGCCAGACGGCGTAGTCGGCGTACTGCACCGGCGGCTCCGGCAGCAGCGACGGCCGCCGCTCGACGGCCGCCGCGTAGAGCTCGGTCAGCTCGGGGACGAAGACCTCGGTCAGCGACCAGCCGTCGGCGGTGACGTGGTGCGTGCTCCAGACCGCGACGTGCTCGTCCTCTCCCAGGCGCAGCAGGAGGGCGCGCAGCAGGGGGCCGCGCGCGAGGTCGAACGGCCGGCTCCCCTCCTCCCCGGCGACGCGCAGCGCCTCGCCGCGGCGGGCCTCCTCCGGCAGGGCGGAGAGGTCGATCCGCGGCTGTGGCAGGGGCGCCCAGGGCTGGATCTCCTGGACGGCGCCGGTGGCGGTGGCGCGGAAGGTGGTGCGCAGGGACTCGTGGCGGCGCAGGATCTCGGAGAGGGCGGCGGCGAGGGCGGGAGCGTCCAGCCGGCCGCGGAGCCGGAGCGCCGCGCTCATGTTGTAGACCGGGCTCTCCGGCGCCAGGATGTGGAGGAACCAGAGGCGCTCCTGGGCGAAGGAGAGGGGCAGGGGGCGGTCGCGGGGGACCCGGCGGACGGGCGGCGCCAGGGCCCGCCCCGCGGTCCGCAGCTCCCGCTCGATGCGCGCGGCCAGGCCGGCGATCGTGGGGACCTCGAAAACCGTGCGCAGCGGCAGCTCGACCTGGAAGGCCGCGCGCAGCCGGGAGACGAGCTGGGTGGCCAGCAGGGAGTGGCCGCCGAGGGCGAAGAAGTCGTCGTGGACGCCGATGCGGTCGAGGCGCAGCAGACCGGACCAGAGGCCGGCGAGCTCCTCCTCCACCGGGGTGCGCGGCGCCGGGCCGTGCTCGGCGGCCTCCCGCCGCGGCGCCGGCAGGGCCCGCGGGTCGACCTTGCCGTTGGGGGTGAGCGGCAGGGCCGGCAGCTCGACGAAGAGGGCCGGCAGCATGAAGTCGGGCAGGCGGGCGCGCAGCGCCTGGCGCAGCTCCGCGGCGGTGGCGTCACCGGTGAAATAGGCGACCAGCCGCCGGTCGGCAGGAGATCCGTCGGATCTCATCATCACCACCGCCTGGCGGGCTCCGGCGTGCACCAGCGCCTCCTCGATCTCCGCCGGCTCGACGCGGAAGCCGCGGACCTTGACCTGGCGGTCGGCGCGGCCGGCATAGGTGACCTCGCCGTCCGGCAGGTGGCGGCCGAGGTCCCCGGTGCGGTAGAGGCGGCCGGCGGGGGCGGGGGCGAAGCGCTCCGCCGTGCCCGCGGGGTCGTCGAGATAGCCGAGGGCGAGATAGGGGGTGCGGACGCAGATCTCCCCCAGCTCGCCGATGCCGGCGGGCTCCCCGGCGCGTCCCAGCACCAGGAGGTCCACGCCGTCGATCCCGCGGCCCAGGGGGACGCGGGCGGGCGCCGGCCCCGGGCCCACGATCTTCCACCCCATGGCCTGGGGGGTCTCGGTGGCGCCGTAGAAGTTGACCAGCCGGGCCCGCGGGGCGAGCCGCCGCAGCCGCTCCACGTCGCCGCCGGCGAGGGCCTCGCCGGCCGAGCAGACCAGCCGCAGGGCCTCCAGGGGTGCCGCCGTCTCCTCCAGCGCCAGCAGGCGGGCCATGGCCGGAGTCAGGTGGGCCACCGTGACCCCCTCCGCCGCCAGCCAGCCGGCGAGCCACCCCGGCTCGCCCATCCGCTCCGGAGCGGGCACGCGCAGCTCGCCCCCCGTCCAGAGGGGGGTGAAGAGGTCGCGCAGCAGCGGATCGTGCGCCAGGCCGGAGAGCAGGCTGAAGCGGTCCCCCTCCCCCAGGCCGAAGGTCCGCTCGTGCCAGCCCAGGAAGTGCGACAGCGGGCGGTGGGAGCCCACGATCCCCTTGGGCTCGCCGGTGGAGCCGGAGGTGAAGGCGATCCACGCCGGCGCGTCGGGGTGGACCGCGGCGCAGGGGGCGGCGGGGTCCACGGGCAGCCCGGGGCCGTCCACGGGGAAACGGGGGACGCCGGCGAGCGCCGTCGCCATCTCCTCCGGGAGCGGCGGCGCCCCCGGCACCTCCACCCAGGCCCGCGGCCGCGCCCGGGCCGCCATCGCCGCCAGGCGGGCCGGCGGATAGGCGGGATCGAAGATGACGAACGCCGCGCCCGCCCGCAGCACTCCCAGCAGGGCCGCGGCCAGCGGCGCGGCCCGGTGGGCCCAGACGGCGACCGCCGCGTCGAGGTCCCCCCAGGTCCAGACGCCGCGGGGGTCGACGGCGGCCAGGCGGCCGGGGTGCCGGCGGGCGCGGGCGAGGAAACGCTGGTGGACCGCCACGGAGGGTTCCTCCACCGGCAGGAGGCGGGAGGGGTCGGGCAGCACCGCCGCGGCCTCCGGCGTCAGCAGCGAGAAGGCGCCGATCCGCCGGCCGGGCTCCCCGGCGGCGGCCGCCAGCACCGCCCGGTACTGCCGCAGCAGCTCCCGCATGCGCGGCGCGTCGAAGAGATCGGCGTTGTAGACCAGATCGAAGCGGATCGCCCCCGCCGCCTCGACGACGTAGAGGGTGAGGTCGAACTTCGACTCCGGCTCGGGGGCAGGCCCGGGCTCGATCTCCAGGCCGTCGGGCAGGCGCCCCTGGGCGGTGGGGAAGCTCAGCATGTTGAGGAGGACCTGGAAGACCGGCGTGCGCGAGAGGTCGCGCGCCGGCTTCAGATCGGCCAGCAGGGCCTCGAAGGGGATGTCCTGGTGGGCGTAGGCGCCCAGCGTGGTCTCGCGCACCCGGGCCAGCAGCTCGCGGAAGGTGGGGTCCCCGGAGAGGCCGGTGCGCAGGGCGAGCGTGTTGAGGAAGAGGCCGATCAGCTCCTCGGTCTCGGCGTGCTGGCGGCCGGCGATGGGCGATCCCACCACGACGTCGTCCTGGCCGGAGAGGCGCGCCAGCAGGAGGTCGAGGGCGGCGAGCAGGACCATGAACAGGCTGGCCCGCTCCTCGCGGGCGAGCCGCCGCAGGGCCTCGGCGAGGGCTTCGGGGGCCTCCAGCCCCAGGCTGCCGCCGCGGAAGGTCTGGACGGCCGGCCGGGGGTGGTCCGTGGGCAGCGCGAGGGGCTCCAGGGTCCCCCCCAGCTTGTCGCGCCAGTAGGCGAGCTGCGCCTCCAGGACCGGCCCGTTCAGCTCCTCCCGCTGCCGGCGGGCGAAGTCGGCGTACTGCAGGGGGAGCGGCGGCAGCGGCGAGGGGAGGCCCGCCACGAAGGCGGCGTAGAGGGCGATCAGCTCGCGGACCATCACCGTGGAGGACCAGCCGTCCGAGACGATGTGATGGACGTCCAGCAGGAACAGGTGGTGGTCCGGCGCCAGGCGCGCCAGCGCGGCGCGGACCAGCGGGCCGGCCGTGAGGTCGAAGGGGGCGGCCACGGAGGAACGCGTCACCCGGGCGGCCTCGGGCTCGCGGGCCGCCGCCGGCAACGGCGACAGGTCGATCATCCGCAGCGGCACCTCCAGATGGGGGGCGATCCGCTGCACCGGCCGGCCGTCGACCTCGGCGAAGGAGGTGCGCAGGGCGGCGTGCCGGCGCACGACCTCGTTCAGGGCCCGCTCCAGGGTGGGCGCCTCCAGGCGCCCCCGCAGGCCCAGGGTCATGGCCATGTTGAAGGCCGGGTTCCCCGGGTCCATGCGGTCGAGGAACCAGAGGCGCTCCTGGGCGAAGGAGGCGGGGACCAGCCCGCGGTCCGCCAGCGCGGGGGCGAACGCGGCCCCGATGGCCGCCGGGTGCCGCTCGATCCAGGCCGCCAGGTCGCCGAGCGTGGGCGTCTCGAAGATCACCCGCAGCGGCAGCTCGACGCCGAAAGCCCGGCGCACGCGCGAGACCAGCCGGGTGGCGAGCAGGGAGTGGCCGCCGAGCGCGAAAAAGCTGTCCCCCATCCCCACCCGCTCGACGCCCAGCAGCTCGGCGCACGCCGCGGCCAGGGCCTCCTCGACGGGATTGGCCGGGGGCACATACTCGCGCGCGCGGCCGGCGCCCGGGTCCGGGGAGGGGAGCGCCCGCCGGTCCACCTTGCCGTTGGGGGTCAGCGGCAGGGCATCGAGGACGACGAAGGCGGCGGGGATCATGTAGTCCGGCAGCCGCCGCCCCAGGGCCTCGCGCAGGGCGGCGGTATCCAAGTCCTCCCCGACCAGGTAAGCCACCAGCGATCGGTCAGATCCGTCGGATCCGTCGGATCGGTCGGATCGCGCCAGCACCACCACCTCGCGGACACCGGGCACCGCCGCCAGCGCCGCCTCGATCTCCCCCAGCTCGATGCGGAAGCCGCGGATCTTGACCTGGTTGTCGATGCGGCCGAGGTATTCGAGATCGCCGCCGGCCAAGCGCCGGGCGAGGTCGCCCGAGCGGTACAGGCGCGCGCCCGCGGTCCCCGCGAACGGATCGGGGACGAAGCGTTCCGCGGTCAGATCCGGCCGGTTGAGATACCCCTGGGCGAGACCGGCGCCGCCGACGTGGATCTCCCCCGGCGCGCCCACCGGCACCGGTTGCAGGGCGGCGTCCAGCAGGTGGACGGCGAGATCGGGGATGGGCCGGCCGATCCGGCTGCCCCCCGCCAGGTCCCCCTCCCCCACCGGCCTGTACGTGACGTGCACGGTGGTCTCGTTGGTGCCGTACATGTTGATCAGCCGGGGCTTCTGATCGCCGTAGCGGACATACCAGGGGGCCAGGCTGGCCGGCTCCAGGGCCTCGCCGCCGAAGATGACGTAGCGCAGGGCGAGGTCGGCCGGCTTCCCCTCCGCGGCCCAGATCAGTTGCCGGAAGGCGGAGGGGGTCTGGTTGAGCACGGTGATCCGCTCCTCCCGCAGCAGCTCGTGGAAGGCCTCGGGGGAGCGGCTCACCAGATAGGGCACCACCACCAGCCGGCCGCCGTAGAGCAGGGCCCCCCAGATCTCCCACGAAGCCAAACCAGGGGTCCGTCGCCGTGAACAGGCGGTCGGCGTCGGCGTGGGTGACCACCACCCCCTTGGGCCGGCCGGTGGAGCCGGAGGTGTAGATCACGTAGGCCGGCAAATCGGGATCGACAGGGACTTCCAGCCGCTCAGGCGGCTGGGAGCCGGCCGCCTTCAGGCCCACCTCGGTGAGCAGCAGCGCGGCGCCGCTGTCCTGCAGGGTGAAGGCGATCCGCTCTTCCGGGTGGGCGGGATCGATCGGCACGTAGGCGGCGCCGGCCTTGAGCACGCCGAGGATGGCGGCGACCATCTCCGCCGAGCGCTCCAGCCGCAGGGCGACGCGGTCCCCCGGCCGCACGCCGCGGGCCTGGAGATGGCGGGCGATGCGGTTGGCGCGGGCGTCGAGCTCGGCGTAGGTGAGCCGTTCGCCGTCCTCCCCGGGCAGGGAGAGCGCCACGGCCCCGGGCGTGCGGTCCACCTGGGCCTCGAACCGGCGGTGCAGGCAGAGCGCCGCGGCGGCGTTCATCGCCGGCATCGCGGACATCGCGGGAGCCGGATTCCACTCGACGACGATCTGGTGCCGCTCGCCGGCGGAGAGCAGCGGCACCGTCGAGACCGGGCGGCCGGGGTCCGCCAGCAGGCCGCGCAGCAGGGTCTCCAGATGGGCGCCGAGGCGGCGGGCCGTCGCGGGGTCGAACCGCTCGGTGCTGTAGACGAGATCCGCCTCCAGCCGGTCGCCGCATTCCCGGAAGCTCAGCTCGAGGTCGAACAGCGCCCGCAACGACGTGAGCGGCACCGGGGAGAGCGACAGCCCGGGGAGGTCGACCGCGCCGGCCGGCGCGTTCTGCACCGCGAACAGGACCTGGAAGAGCGGGGTCATCGCCAGGTGCCGCTCGGGTCTCAGCGCCTCCACCAGGCGCTCGAAGGGGAGATCCTGGTGGGCGTAGGCCTCCAGGGTGGACTTGCGCACGCGGGCGAGGAGATCGCCGAAGGACGGATCGCCCGCGAGGTCGCTGCGCAGCACCAGGGTGTTGACGAAGAAGCCGATCAGCGGCTCGATCTCCGCCCGGTTGCGGTTGGCGATCGACGTGCCCACGGTGAGGTCGCCGGCCCCGGTCAGGCGGGCGAGCAGGGTCTGGAAGCCGGCGAAGAGGACCATGAACGGGGTGGCCTCGTGCTGGCGGGCGAGCAGCGCCAGGGCACGCTGGAAGCGGGCGCCGAAGGAGAGGCGGAGCCACGCCCCCGCGTGGGTGCGCACGGCGGGCAGCGGCCGGTCCGCCGGCAGGTCGAGGGCGGCGGGCGCGCCGGCCAGCCGCTGCCGCCAGTAGGCGAGCTGGCGCTCCAGCGTCTCCCCCTGGAGCCACCCGCGCTGCCAGACGGCGAAGTCCGCGTACTGGATCTCCAGCTCGGGCAGGGGGGACGGCATGCCGGACGCGGCGGCGCCGTAGAGCTGCGTGACCTCGCGGACCAGCACCCCCATGGACCAGCCGTCGGAGACGACGTGGTGCATGGTGAGCAGGAGGACGTGCTCGGCGGCCGCCAGCCGCAGGAGGGCGGCGCGCAGGAGCGGCCCGCGCGCGAGGTCGAACGGCCGCGTCCCCTCCTCCTCGGCCAGCCGCCGGGCGAGGCCGTCGCGGACGCCGGCCGGCAGGCCCGCGAGGTCGACCAGGGGGAGCTCCCAGGAGCCGGGGGGCGCGATCACCTGCACCGGCTGGCCGTCGTCCTCGCGGAAGGTGGTGCGCAGGACCTCGTGGCGGCGCACGATCTCGCCGAGCACGGCCCGCAGCACGGCCGGCCGGGCCTCCCCCGCGATGCGCAGCGCCAGCGGCATGTTGTAGATGGCGAGCCCCGGCTGGAGGCGGTCGATCAGCCAGAGCCGCTCCTGGGCGAAGGAGGCGGGGGGCGGCACGGCGGCCGGCCGGCGGGGGATGCGCTCCGGGGCTCCGGCGGCGGCCTCCTTGCGCTTGCGGAGCTGCTCGAAGAGGAGGGCCCGCTGCTCGCGCGAGAGCCCGGCCAGGCGGTTGGCGACGGCGGGATCGCTCATCAGGCCTCCCCTCCCAGCAGCTCCTGGATCTCCCGCGGGGAGAGCCCCTCCATCTCCCGCATCGCCTCGTCGAGGAGCCCGTCGTCGGCCGCGGCGAGCTCCGCCTCCACGATGCGGTCGGCCAGGTCGCCCAGGTCGGCGGCGTCGAACACCATCTGCAGCGTCACCGGGATGCCGTGCTGCTGGCTCAGCCGCGAGACGAGCTGGGTGGCGAGCAGCGAGTGGCCGCCGAGGGCGAAGAAGTTGTCCCGCAGGCCCACCCGGTCGGCGCCGAGCACCTCGGCGGCGACGCCGGTGAGCAGCTCCTCCAGGGGGGTCGCCGGCGCCACCCACTCGTCGGCGGGGGCGCCCAGGCGCTCCGGCGCGGGGAGCGCCGCGCGGTCCACCTTGCCGTTGACGTTGAGCGGCAGGGCGTCGAGCAGGACGAAGGCGGCGGGGACCATGGGCTCGGGCAGCCCGGCTTCCAGGAAGCGCCGCAGCTCGGGCACCAGGCGCCGCTCCCGGCCGGCGCGCAGCGGCTCGTTGGCCCAGGCGCTCCAGGGGAGCTCACGTCCCTCGCCCGGCGCGATCCCGGGCGGCACGCCCGCGCCGCGCCGCCGGAAGCGGGCCGCGCAGAGGCCGTCCGGCGCGGACGGGGCGAGGTCGGCGTCATAGCCCAGGCGGTCCGCCAGGGCCCAGAGATCCTCGGGGTCCACCCCCGGCCGCTCGTCCACGCGCCGCGCGATCGCGGCCCGCAGCTCCTCCACCGTGGCGGGCTCGCCGCTCGCCAGCAGCTCCAGGGCCGCGGCCTCCCCGGCCAAACGGGCGTTGGGAATCCCCGAAATGCTCAGCACCGCCGGTCTCCCGCCCAGAATCCGCTCCAGCTCCCCCGGGGAGCTCCATACCTGGTGTCCGTCCATGTCTGTCCGTGCTCCGTCCGTGTCCGTCTGTCCCACATACAACACCACGTCATACCGGAACCGCGTCAGCTCGTTGGCGTGGCGCCCCCGCTTGATCCGCGCCTGGACGCGGCGCACGGCCGGCAGCCGGCGGGCCAGGGCGAGGAAGAGCCCGGGGTCGAGGACCAGCTCCTCCTCATCCTGTACACGGCGGTGGATCTGCCGAGCCAGCTCCCGCGCCGGCTGCGACCCGGGCGCCTGGTGGAGCTGCACCGAGGCGTGGAAGGCCTCCAGGAGCGGCAGGCTGCGCACGTCGCCCACGAAGACGGCGCCGCCGGGGGCCACCGCCGCCACCGCCCCCTCCAGCACCCGCACCAGGTAGTCGACGTCCGGGAAGTACTGGACGACCGAATTGAGCACCACGAGGTCGAAGTCGCCGGGCCGGATATCGCTCCAGTCGTCGGCCGTGCCCCGCGCCAGCTCGACCTGGGGCAGGGAGAGCCGGTCGAGCCCGGCGCGCACCTGCGCCAGGGCCACGGCCGAGAAGTCGACCCCGCGGTAGCGCTCGGCGTGGGGGGCGACGCGGAAGAGCAGCAGGCCGGTGCCGCAGCCCACCTCCAGCACCCGGCGGTGCTCCAGGGCCAGCAGCCGCTCCACGGTCCCCTCGACCCACTCGCGCATCTCTTCGGCGGGGATCGGCTCGCCGGTGTAGCTGCTGTCCCACCCCTGGATGTTGAACGTGGGATCGCCGCCGCTCTCCGTGGAGAGGCCGCGGGCGTAGGTCTGGTCGTAGAGGGCCTGCCACTGGGCCACCTGCCCGGCCTCGTCGGCGGCCTCCGGGATTGCCGCCGGCTCCTCGCGCGGCACCACGTAGGCGACCAGCGAGCGGTCCGACCGGTCCGATCCGTCGGACCGGTCGGATCTCACCATCACCACGGCCTCGCGCACCTGGGGGTGGCGGGCCAGGGCGCTCTCGATCTCGCCCAGCTCGATGCGGTAGCCGCGGATCTTGACCTGATGGTCGATGCGGCCGAGGTATTCGAGGTCGCCGTCCGGCCGCCGGCGGGCGAGGTCGCCCGAGCGGTAGAGGCGGGCGCCGGGCACGCCGGAGAAGGGGTCGGGGACGAAGCGCTCGGCGGTGAGGGCCGGCCGGTCGAGATACCCCTGGGCGAGGCCGGCGCCGCCGACGTGGATCTCGCCGGGAACGCCCAGGGGCACCGGCCGCAGGAAGGCGTCGAGCAGGTGGACGGCGAGGTCGGGGATCGGCCGGCCGATGCGGCTCCCCGCCGCGAGGTCCGCCTCCATCAGGGGCCTGTAGGTGACGTGAACGGTGGTCTCGGTGATGCCGTACATGTTGATCAAGCGGGGCGCCCGGTCTCCGTGGCGGGCAAACCAGGGAGCCAGACTGGCCGGCTCCAGCGCCTCGCCGCCGAAGATTACCAGCCGCAGGTCGAGGTCCGGCGGGGCGCCGCCCAGCACGGCCTCCTCGGCCCAGACGAGCTGGCGGAAGGCGGACGGGGTCTGGTTGAGCACGGTGACCCGCTCGTCGCGCAGCAGGCGGTAGAAGCCCTCGGGGTCGCGGCTCTCCAGGAAGGAGAGCACCAGCAGCCGGCCGCCGTACCGCAGGGCCCCCCAGAGCTCCCAGACCGAGAAGTCGAAGGCATAGGAGTGGAACAGGACCCAGACGTCCTCCGGGCCGAAGCCAAACCATGGGTCCGTCGCCGTGAGCAGGCGGTCGACGTTGGCGTGGGTGACCACCACCCCCTTGGGGGTGCCCGTGGAGCCGGAGGTGTAGATCACGTAGGCCGGCAGCTCCGCGTCGAGCGGGATCTCCAGCCGCTCGGAGCTGTGGGAATCGATCGCCTCCAGGTCCGCCGCGGTGAGCAGGAGGGCGGCGCCGCTGTCCGCGCGCACGAAGGTGACGCGCTCTTGCGGATAGGCGGGATCGATCGGCACGTAGGCGGCGCCGGCCTTGAGCACGCCCAGGACGGCCACCACCAGCTCCGCCGAGCGCTCCAGCAGCAGGGCCACGCGGTCCCCCGGCCGCACGCCGCGGGCCTGGAGATGGCGGGCCAGCCGGTTGGCCCGGGCGTCGAGCTCACCGTAGCTGAGCGGCGCGCCCCCCGCGCCCGCCACCGACACCGCCGGGGCGTGCGGGTCGCGGTCCGCCTGGGCCTCGAAGCGGTGGTGCAGGCACTGGGGGGCGGGGGCCGCCGCGGCGGGCGGATTGTGCTCCGCCGCCGGTGGCGGCGTCGAAGAGGTCGGTGCTGTAGATGAAGGCGGCCAGCAGCCCGCCGTCCGGCCCCTCCGCGGTCTGCAGCTCGAGGTCGAACCGCGTGGCGGTCACCCCCGGCGCCAGCGAGGAGAAGGCGAGGCCGGGCAGCTCCACGGCGCCCATGGGCGCGTTCTGCAGCACGCAGATGACCTGGAAGAGCGGGTGGAGGGCCAGGCTCCGCTCGGGGCGCAGCTCCTCCACCAGGCGGTCGAAGGGGAGGTCCTGGTGGGCGTAGGCCTCCAGGGTCTCCTCGCGCACCCGCGCCAGCAGGGCGGGGAACGCCGGATCTCCCGCCACCTCGCCGCGCAGGACCAGCATGTTGACGAAGAAGCCGATCAGCGGCTCGATCTCCGCCCGGTTGCGGTTGGCGATCGGCGATCCCAGGGGGAGGTCCTGCTGGCCGGTGAGCCGCCGCAGGTGGACCTGGAAGGCGGCGAGCAGGACCATGAACAGGGTCGCCTCCCCCGCGCGGGCCAGCCGCCGCAGCCCCTCGGCCGCCGCCGGGTCGAGGCGGGCCTCCACGGGCGCGCCGCGGTAGGTCGGGCGCGCCGGGCGCGGGCGGTCGAACGGCAGGTCGATGCCGGCCGGCGCGCCGGCCAGCCGCCGGCGCCAGTAGGAGAGCTGGCGGTCGAGCTCGTCCCCCGAGAGCCATTGCCGCTGCCAGACCGCGAAGTCGGCGTACTGGACGGGCAGCTCGGAGAGCGGCGAGGGACGGCCGGCGAGGGCGGCGGCGTAGAGCGCCGTGGCCTCGCGCACCAGCACCCCCATGGACCAGCCGTCGGAGACCACGTGGTGCATGGCGAGCAGGAGGACGTGGTCGGCCGGCGCCAGGCGCAGCAGCAGCGAACGCAGGAGCGGCCCTTGCGCGAGGTCGAACGGCCGCGCCGCCTCCGCCGCCGTCAGGCGCCCGGCCGCGTCCAGCCGCGCCCCCGCCGGCAGGGCGGAGAGGTCGACCACGGGGAGGGGCCAGCGGGCCGCCGGCGGCGCGATCACCTGCGCCGGCCTGCCCGCGCGCTCCGCGAGGGTGGTGCGCAGGGCCTCGTGCCGGCGCACCACCTCGCCGAGGGCGCCGGCGAGGAGGGCCGGCGACAGGTCCCCGGTGGCGCGCAGGGCGTCGAACATGTTGTAGGCCGGGTTGCCCGGCTGCACGCGGTCGAGGAACCAGAGGCGCTCCTGGGCGAAGGAGGCGGGGATGGGATCGAGGTCCGCGGGCCGGCGGGGGATCGGCGCCAGCCCGGCCGACAATGACGCGGCGCCCGTTCCCGCCGTCACCACGGCTGTGAGATCACCCAGCCGCGGGCTCTCGAACAGCCGGCGCAGGGGGAGGTCGACCCCGAAGGCGGCGCGCACGCGCGAGGCGAGCTGGGTGGCGAGCAGCGAGTGGCCGCCGAGGGCGAAGAAATCGTCCTCCAGCCGCACCTCGGCGACGCCCAGGACCTGCCGCCAGAGATCGGCCATGGCCTGCTCGGCGGGGGTGGACGGCGGCGTGCCGGAGGCCTCCTCGCGCGCGGTCTCCAGCCGGCCGAGGGCCCGGCGGTCCAGCTTGCCCGCCGGCGTCAGGGGGAGGGCCGGCAGCACGGCCCAGGCGGTGGGGACCATGTAGGCCGGCAGGCGGCTGGAAAGGAGCGCCCGCAGCGCCTCCAGGTCCGGCGGATCAGCCGGATCGGCGGGCACCACGGCGGCGAGGAGGGCGTCGCCGCCGGGCCGCGGGGCCACCGCCGCCTCGCGCAGGCCGGGATGGCCGGCGAGGACGGCCTCGATCTCCCCCAGCTCGACGCGGAAGCCGCGCACCTTGACCTGGCCGTCGAGGCGCCCGGCGAATTCCAGCTCGCCGCCGGCCAGCAGGCGCACCCGGTCGCCGGTGCGGTAGAGGCGGCCGCCCTCCCCCCAGGGGTCGGGGATGAAGCGTTCCGCCGTCAGGCCGGGACGGTCCAGATAGCCGCGCGCGATCCCGAAGCCGCCGAGGAGCAGCTCGCCGGTGCCGCCCGCCGGCACCGGCCGCAGATCGCGGTCGACGGCGTGGGCGCGCGCGCCGGGCAGCGGGCGTCCGATCGGCACCTCCCGGCGGCCGGCGAGGGGCTCCGGCGTCCCCGGATGGCCGTGCAGCATGGCCAAGACCGTGGCTTCGGTGGGTCCGTAGGCGTTGACCAGCCGGACCGGGCGGCCGCCGCCCCGGCCCCAGGCGGCCCAGCGCTCGGGCAGGGCCCGCTCCCCTCCCGTGGTGACGAGCCGGAGGTCCGGCGGGAGGGGCAGGCGCTCGGCCTCGACCGCCGCCGCGATCTGATGCCAGTAGGCGGCGGAGAGGATCAGGACGGTGAGCCGGCGCGCCGCGCATTCGGCCAGGAACCGCGCCGGCTCCTCCGCCGGGCCGGTGCGGGGGACGATCGCCGCCCCCACGGCCCGGGCGGCGAAGATCTCCAGCACGCTGGCGTCGAAGCTCAGGGAGGCGAAATGCAGCAGGCGGTCGTCCGCCGCGAGCCCCACCTCGCGCGCGAAGGTCCGCGCGAAGGCCGCGGCCGAGCGGTGGCTCACCGCGACCCCCCGGGGGGTGCCGGTCGAGCCCGAGGTGTAGATCACGTAGGCCAGCCCCTGGGGATCGATTGCGGCCGCGGGGGGCTCCGCGCTCGCCGCGGCGGCGCGCTCCAGCGCGGCGGCCAGCGGCACGGCCGGCACCGGGGATTCCGGCAGGCGGGCCCCGGCGCCGGCGAGCACCAGCGCCGGCCGCGCGTCGGCGAGGAGGAGGGCGATGCGCTCCGCCGGCGTCGCGGGATCGATGGGCACCCAGGCGCCGCCGGCCTTGAGGATCCCCAGGATGGCGACCACGGCCTCAACCGAGCGCTCCGCCACCAGGGCCACCCGCGCCTCGGGGCCGACCCCCCGCGCGAGCAGGGAATGGGCGAGCTGGTTGGCGCGCCGCTCGAGCTCGCCGTAGGTCATCTCGCCGCCGTCCCAGGAGAGGGCCATCGCCGCGGGGTCCTGGGACGAGGCCAGCTCGTGGAGGAGGCCGGTCGCGGGCTCCGCGGCGGCGCCGCTCCATTCCAGGGCGATCTGGTGCCGCTCGGCGGCCGAGAGGGTGGGCAGGTCGCCCAGGAGACGCCCGGAGCCGGCGGCGAAGGCGCCCAGCAGCCGCTCCACGTGGCGGAGCAGGCGGTGCACGGTGGCGGCGTCGGTCCGCCGGTCGTAGGCCAGGCGCAGGGCGAGCCCGCCCGCCCGCCGGCTGGGCATCACGGCGAGCGAGAGCGGATAGTCGGCGCGGTCGGCCATCGTCACCTCGGTGACCGTGAGCTCCCGCGCGCCCTCCCCCAGCGACTCGTCGATGGGATAGTTCTCGAAGGCGACGAGGCTGTGGAACAGCGGCTCGCCCGGCGGCACCTCGCTGGCGCGCTGGACCTGGGCGAGCGCGGCCGTCTCGTGCTGGCGGACCTCCAGCAGGCGCTCCTGGACGCCGGCCAGCCAGCCGTCCACGGGCGCTTGCGGGTCGGCCGCCAGGCGCACCGGCAGGGTGTTGATGAACAGGCCGATCATCGACTCGACCCCGGGCAGCTCGGCCGGCCGGCCGGAGACCACGGAGCCGAAGACCACGTCCGGATCTCCGCCATGACGGGCGAGGACGATCGCCCAGGCCCCCTGCACCAGGGTGTTGAGCGTCAGGTCGCGGCGCCGCGCCAGGCGGTTGAGCCCGTCCGCCAGCGCGGCGGGGAGCCGCACGTCGAGGGCGCGCGGCCCCCGGTCGTCGCCGGGCGGCAGGGCCGGCCGGTCGAGCGGCAGGGGGGTGGCGGCGGTGAAGCCGGCGAGGGCCTGCCGGAAGTAGCGCTCCGCCGCGCCCACGTCCTGCCGCACCGCCCAGGCGATGAAGTCGCGGTAGGGGTGGACGGGCGGCAGGAGCGCCGGGCGGCCGGCGCGGGACGCCTGGTAGACGGCGAGCACCTCGCGGAAGAGCAGCGAGAGGCTCCAGCCGTCGATCAGCAGGTGGTGGAAGCTCCAGACGAAGCGGTGGCGGTCCTCGGCCGTGCGCAGCAGGGCGCCGCGCATCAGCGGCGGCCGGGCGAGGTCGAAGCCGCGGGCGCGGTCGGCGTCCAGCCAGGCGGCGAGCCGCGCCGGCTGCTCCGCGGGCGGCACGCCGCGCCAGTCCTCCGCGGTCCACGGCAGCTCGACGCCGCGCCGCACCACCTGGAGGGGCTTCTCGAGCCCCTCCCAGGCGAAGGCGGTGCGCAGGGCCGGATGGCGGTCCACCACCGCCTGCCAGGCGCGGGCGAAGGCGCCGGCGTCGAGCGGGCCGGCGAATTCGGCGGTCAGGTGCTCGAAGTAGAGCTCGGCCTCCGGCGCCAGGAGACCCAGGAAGAGCATCCCCTCCTGGAGGGGGGCGGGCGGATAGAGGTCCTCGATGGCGCGGTCGAAGGCCGCGCCGGTGCCGGCGAGGGCGTCCAGCGCCCGCTGGTCGAGCCGGGCGAGCGGGAAGTCGGAGGGGGTGCGCCCGCCGGCCTCCGGCGAGACGCAGTGCGCCACCAGGGCGGCGAGCGCCTCGGCGTAGCCCGCCGCCAGCCGGCCGGCGGTGGCCGGCGAGAAACGCGCGCGGTCGTACCCCCAGCTCACCCGCAACTCGCCGCCGAGCACGAAGGCGTTGACCTCCATGGCGTGACGGGGGAGCTGGCGCGGGCTGTGGACCGGCCCGGCGTCCTCCGGCGCCAGCTCCCAGCTCCCCCCGCCGCCCAGCGCGGCGTCGAGCTGGCCGAGGTAGTTGAACGACACCTCGGGGTCCGGGACCGCGGCCAGCTCCGGCGCACCCGCCAGGTAGCGCAGGAGCCCGTAGCCGAGGCCGCGCCGGGGCACGGCGCGCAGCGCCTCCTTGACGCCGCGGATGAGATCGCCCGGGGGAGCGTCCGGCGGCGCGGCGAGGGTCACCGGGAAGAGGGTGGTGAACCACCCCACGGTGCGCGACAGGTCGAGGTCCGGCGCGATCTCCTCGCGGCCGTGCCCCTCCAGGTCGAAGCGCAGGCGGGGCTCGCCCGTCCAGCGCGCGAAGGTCTGGGCCAGCGCGGCGAGCAGCAGGTCGTTCACCTGGGTGGCGTAGGCCGCGGACGCCTCGCCGAGCAGCGCCCGCGTGGCCTCGCGGCCGAGCGCCGCCGTGACTTGCTCCAGGCCGGCGTCGTCCCTCTCGCCGTCGCGCGGCAGCGCCACGTCCGCGGGCGCGGCGCGCCAATCGATCCAGTAATGCAGCTCGCTCCGGATCTCCGCCGAGCCCGCGAATTCCGCCAGCCGCTCCGCCCAGCGCTTCCAGGAGGTGGTCCTGGGCGGCAGGGGCGCCCCCTGGTACGCGGTCCGCAGGTCTTCCAGCAGGATGCGCCAGGAGACGCCGTCGACCACCAGGTGATGGGCGACCAGCAAGAGCCGTTCCCCGCCCTCGCCGAGCGTGAGCAGGGCGGCGCGGAAGAGGGGGCCGCGGGCGAGGTCGAAGCCGGCCTGGAGGGCGGCCGCGGCCGCTTCCAGCGCCCCCGCGCGGCGGTCCCCCGGCAGCGCCGAGAGGTCGAGGAGGGTGAGCGGATTCCCCTCCTCCCGCGGGGCGATCCAGGCCCGGCCGTCCTCCAGGCGGAGCCGCAGGGCGTCATGGTGGGCCACCAGGGCGGCGAGGGCGCGGCCGAGGGGCGACGGCGCCAGCGGCGCCGCGAGCCGGAGCAGCAGGCTCTGGTTGAAGTGGTGCGGGTCGGCCGCCCCGGGGGCGAGGAAGTAGCGCTGCACGGGGGTGAGCGGCACCTCGCCGGAGGTCTCCCCCGTCTCCGCTCCGGCGGCGGCGAGCGGGGTGGCGGCCGCGGCCAGGGCGGCGATCGTCTGCCCCTCGAAGATCTGGCGGGGGGTCACCACCAGCCCCGCCTGGCGCGCCCGCGCCACCACCTGGATGCTCAGGATGGAGTCGCCGCCCAGGCGGAAGAAGCTGTCGTGCACGCCGATCCGCTCGCGCCCCAGCACCTGGCGCCAGACCGCCGCCAGGACCTCCTCGGCGGCGTTGCGCGGCGGGGTGAGGTCGGCCTCCTCGCCGCCGCCGTCCACCGCGCGGGCCCGCAGCGCGGCGCGGTCCACCTTGCCGGTGGGCGAGAGCGGCAGGGCGTCCAGCCAGATCAGGGCGGAGGGGATCATCCAGGCCGGCAGGCGCGCCGCCAGGTAGGCCATCACCGCCTCGGTATCCCGGGAGTCGCCCCGGGGCACGGCGAAGGCCACCAGCGATCGGACGGATCGGTCGGATCCGTCGGATCGGTCGGATCGCGCCAGGACCACGGCCTCGCGCACGCCGGGCTGCCGGGCCAGGACGGCCTCGATCTCCCCCAGCTCGACGCGGAAGCCGCGCACCTTGACCTGGCCGTCGAGGCGGCCGAGGAAGTCGAGGCGGCCGTCCGGCAGCCAGCGAACGAGGTCGCCCGTGCGGTAGAGCCGCTCGCCGGGGGCTCCGCAGGGAGCGGGGACGAAGGCGGCGGCGGTCAGGCCGGGGCGGCCGAGGTAGCCCAGGGCCAGGCCGTCGCCGCCCGCGTAGAGCTCGCCCGGAGCCCCCACAGGCAGGGGCTCCAGGTCGCGGCCGAGCACCAGGACGCGGGTGTTGGCGATCGGCCGTCCGATGGAGACGGCCGCGTCCGGCTCCGCCTCCCCCACCTCGCCGCAGGTGGTGAAGGTGGTGTTTTCGGTGGGGCCGTAGCCGTCGATCAATCTCAAGGCCGGGAGCTCGCGGCGGAGACGCGCCACGTGGGGCGGCGAGAGCACGTCGCCCCCCGCCAGGAGCCGGCGGAGCGGCGCCAGGGCGGCGGGACGCTCGTCCACCACCAGGTGGAAGAGCCCGGAGGTCAGCCAGAGGGTGGTGACACCGAAATCGCGGACCGTCCGCTCCAGGCCGTCGAGCGACACCTCGCCCGGCGGCAGGATCGCCAGCCGGCCGCCGTTGAGCAGCGCCCCCCACAGCTCGAAGGTCGAGGGGTCGAACGAGAGCGGCGCCATCAGCAGGAAGACCTCGTCCGGGCCGAAGGCGGCGTAGTTGGTATCGCGCACCAGCCGCACCACGCTCCGGTGGGAGACCGCCACCCCCTTCGGGGTGCCCGTGGAGCCGGAGGTGTAGAGGACGTAGGCGAGGTCGCCGCCAGAGAGAGGGACGGCAGGAGCTCCAGGGACGGCAGGGACCTGGAGCGGCAGCGTCCGCGCGGGCGCCGGCAGGCGGTCGGCCAGGCCGGGCTGCACCAGCACCAGGGGATCTCCCGCGTCGGCCAGCATCAGCGCCAGGCGCTCGCGCGGGTAGACGGGATCGAGCGGCAGGTAGGCGCCGCCGGCCCGCAGGACGGCGAGGAGGGCGATCACCAGCTCGGGCGAGCGCTCGGCGAAGATCCCCACGAGGTATCCCCGCTCCACCCCCCGGCGGGCCAGCTCGCCGGCCAGGGCCGCGGAGCGCTCGTCCAGCTCGCGGTAGGTCAGCACGGCTCCCGGCTCGGGGCCGAGCAGCGCCGGGGCGTCCGGCCGGCGGGCCGCCTGCTCCGCGAACAAGGCCGGGATCGACGCCGCGTCCGGATAGGCGGCGGCGGTGTCGTTCCACTCGGCGGTGAGCTGGTGGCGCTCGGCGGTGGAGAGGAGGGGCAGCTCGCGCGCCGGCCGGCCGGGACCGGCGGCGAGGGCGCCCAGGAGGTTTTCGAGATGGGCCAGCAGGCGCCGCGCCGTGGCCGGCTCGAAGCGGCGCAGGGCGGTGAGGCGGAGGCTCAAGGCGCCGCGCGCCACCACGGTGAGGGTGAGCGGGTAGTTGGTGCGCTCGGCGATCGCCATGTCGACGATCCGCAGCTCCCCCAGGCGCTCGGCGACCGCGGGGTCCACGGGATAGTTCTCGAAGGCGAGGAGGCTGGTGAGCAGCGGCTCGCCGGGGGGCACCGCGGAGAGCGCCTGCACGCGGGCGAGCGGCAACCACTCGTGCTGGCGCATCTCGAGCTGGTCGGCCTGCAGCCGGGGGAGCCAGGCGGAGGCGGGCTCGTCCTCCGGGACCTCCACCCGCGCCGGCAGGGTGTTGATGAACAGGCCCACCATCGACTCGACGCCGGGCAGCTCGGGGGAGCGGCCGGAGACCACGACGCCGAACGTGACGTCGCGCTCCCGCGCGTAGCGGCCGAGGAGGAGCGCCCAGGCCCCCTGCACGAGGGTGTTGAGGGTCACCCGCAGCCGCTGCGCCAGCGCCTCCAGCCCGGCCGTCAGCGGTGCCGGCAGGGCGGCGGTCCGCTCGAAGTAGTCGTCCGCGCGGTCGCCCTCCGTCCCCGGGTGGTCGAACGGCACCGGGGTGGGCGCGGCGAGGCCGCGCAGCCGCTGCCGCCAGAAGCTCTCGGCCTCGGCCTGGTCCCGCCCGGCGACCCAGGCGACGTAGTCGCGGAAGGGGCGGGGGGGCGGCGGCAGATGGGCCTCGCGGCCGGCGGCCGCCGCCTGGTAGAGGGTGAAGACCTCGGTCAGCAGGAGCGAGAAGCACCAGCCGTCGAAGAGCAGGTGGTGGGAGCTCCAGACCAGCCGGTGGACCTCCTCGTCCAAGCGCACCAGGGTGAGCCGCAGGAGCGGGGGCCGGCCGAGGTCGAAGCCGCGCGCGCGGTCGGCGGCGAGCAGGTCCCGCCAGCGCTCCTCCCGCGCCGCGGGCGGCAGGCCCCGCCAGTCCTCGACTTTCCAGGGGAGCGCCACCCCCCGCCGCACGAGCTGCAACGGCCGCTCGACTCCCTGCCAGAGAAAGCCCGTGCGCAGCGCCGGATGGCGCTCGACCACCCGCTGCCAGGCGGCGGCGAAGGCCGCGCCGTCGAGCGGGCCGGCCAGCTCGGCGGTGAGCTGCTCGACGTAGAGGTCGGAGCCGGGGGTGTAGAGGCTGTGGAACAGCAGCCCCTCCTGCAGGGGGGCCAGGGGGTAGAGGTCCTCGACGCCCGGATCGTCGCCGATCAGGCGGTCGAGCTCCTGCCGGTCCAGCCCGGCGAGGGCGAAGCCCGCCGCCGCGCCCGCCGCCGGCTCCTCGGCCGCCTGCCCCTGGCCGGCCACGGCGGCGAGCGCGGCGATGGTCTGGCCGGCGAAGAGCTGGCGGGGGGTGATGAGGAGCCCCTCGCGGCGGGCCCGCGCCACGATCTGGATGCTGAGGATGGAGTCGCCGCCGAGCTGGAAGAAGTTGTCGTGGATGCCCACCCGCTCGCGGCCGAGCACCTCGCGCCAGATGGCGGCCAGCCGCTCCTCCCGGTCGTCGCGGGGCGGGGCGAAGCCGGCGAGCTCCGCCGCCGCCTGGGGAGCGGGCAGGGCCTTGCGGTCCACCTTGCCGGTGGGGCCCAGCGGCAGCGCGGCGAGCGGCACGAAGAGGGCGGGGACCATGTGCTCCGGCAGGCGCGAGCGCAGGAAGGCGCGCAGGTCCTCCAGCGGCGGCACCTCGCCAGCGCCGGTCACGTAGGCCACCAGGGATCGGTCGGATCCGTCGGATCGGACGGATCGGGCTACCACCACCGCCTCCCGCACTTGCGGGTGAGCGAGCAGGGCGGCCTCGACCTCCCCCGGCTCGATGCGGAAGCCGCGCACCTTGACCTGGAGGTCGGTGCGGCCGAGGAACTCCAGGGCCCCTCCCTCGGCGGGCACCTGCCGCACCAGGTCCCCGGTGCGGTAGAAGCGGCGCCCCGCCACGGTGACGAAACGCTCCGCCGTCAGCTCGTCGCGGCGGAAGTAGCCGCGCGCCACCATGGGGCCGCCCACCCACAGCTCGCCGGGGATGCCCGGCGGCACGGGCTCGCCCGCCGCGTCCACCACCCGCAGCTCGGCCTCCGGCAGCGGCCGGCCGATGAGCGCCCGCTCGGGGGCGCGGCGGCGCGACACCGGGTGGGAGGCGCAGACGATCACCGTCTCCGTGGGCCCGTACATCACCTCGACGGCGGTGGCGGGGAAGGCGGCGAGGAGCTCCTCCTGGAGCTCCGGCGAGACCAGCTCGGCCCCGACGCTCATTTTGCGCAGGCCGGCGAAGGGCTCAGGCCCCCGCTCGCGCGCCAGCGCCGCCACCCGGCGCACCAGGGCCGGCACGGTGACGACCGCGGTGGCCCGCGCGAACGCCCGCAGCAGGTTCTCCGGATCGAGGATCTCGTCGGCGGCCAGGATCTCCACGCTGCCGCCGGTGAGGAGGGGCGCCACGAGGTCCAGGAACGAAGCGTCGAAGGTGTAGCGCGAAAGCTGCGGCAGGCGGTCGCCGGGCCCCAGGGAGAAGAGCGAGATGACGGTGGCGAGCGTGACGGCGAGGCTGCCGTGCTCGACCATCACCGCCTTGGGCCTGCCCGTGGTCCCCGAGGTGTAGATGAGATAGGCGAGGTCCCCGGGGCCCACCTCCGGCAACGCCTCGTCCGCCGGCGGGTCCGGCAGCCGGTCGAGGTCGAGCGAGACCGTCGTCTCCGCCAGCGCCACCGGCAGGGGACCGCGATGGACCACCGCCGCCGGCGCGGCGTCATCCAGGAGGCCCGCCAGGCGCTCCGCGGGGGAGTCGAGGTCGAGCGGCACGTAGGCGGCGCCCGCCTTCCAGACGCCGAAGATGGCGACGGGGACGTCGACCGTGCGGCCGAGCAGGAGCGCCACCCGCGATTCGCGGCCGGCCCCCAGGGCGCGCAGATGGCGGGCCAGGGCGTCCGCGCGCCGGTCGAGCTCCCCGTAGGAGAGGCCCGCGCCGGCGGCGGTGACGGCGGGCGCCTCCGGCGTCCGCGCCGCCTGCGCCGCGAAGCGCTCCGGCACCGTCCAGCTCAGCCGCAGCCGGGCGGTGTCGTTCCATTCCACCAGTGCCTGGTGGCGCTCCGCGGGGCCGAGCGCCGGCAGGGCCGAGAGGGGGAGGTCCGGATCGGCCAGCACGGCCGCGAGCTGGCGCCGGAGGCGCTCGACGCGGCGGGCGGTGGTGGCGGCGTCGAACAGCTCGGCGTCGTATTCGAGCGCCCCCTCCAGGTGGCCGCCCGGCGCCTCGAAGAGGGTCAGCATCAGGTCGTAGCGGGCGCGGCCGTCCCAGGTGTCCACCACCTCGGAGGTGACGCCGGCCAGCGGCGCGCCGGAGTGCTGGGCGTCGAGCACCTGCACGAGGGCCTGGATCAGCGGCGGCCGGCTGGGATCGCGCGCCAGCTCGAGCGCCTGCACGAGCTGGCCGAACGGCAGGTCCTGGTGGGCATAGGAGCCGAGCGCCGACCGGCGGGCGCGCGCCAGCAGCTCGCGGAACGGCGGATCGCCCGTGAGGTCGAGGGGGAACGGCACCTGGGTGAGGAAGCAGCCGAGGACGGTCTCGATCTCCGGCCGGTTGCGGTTGGCGTTGTTGGCGCCCAGGATCAGCCGCTCCTGGCCGGAGTCGCGGCGCAGCAGCGCGGCGGTCGCCGCGAGCACCAGCATGAACAGGGTCGCCCCCTCCTGCCGGGCGAGCCCCCGCAGCCCGTTCGCCAGCCCGCTGGCGAGGGTGAAGGTGAGCCGGCCGCCGCGCAGCGTGAGCTCGGCCGGGCGGGGGCGGTCGGTGGGCAGGTCGAGCGCGGTGGGGAAGCCGGCGAGCTGCTCGCGCCACCAGGAGGCCAGCCCCTCCAGGACCTCCCCCTGGAGCCACTGGCGCTGCCAGACGGCGAAGTCGGGATATTGCACCGGCGGCTCGGGGAGCGCCGGCCGGCCGCCCGCGGCGAAGGCGCTGTAGAGCTCCCCCATCTCCACCCAGGCGATGTGGGCGGAGATGAAGTCGGTCACCAGGTGGTGGATGGTGAGCAGGCAGATGTGGTCCTCGCCGTCCAGCCGCGCCAGGACCGCGCGCACCAGCGGTCCCCGCGCGAGGTCGAACGGGAACGCCGTCACCTCCCTCACCAGCCGGAAGGCCTCCGGCTCGCGCCGCGCCGCCGGCAGACCGCTGAGGTCGAGGATCTGCAGCCGTTGGGAGCCGGCGGCGAGGACCCGCTGCACGGGCCGCCCGTCGATCGCCGGGAAGACGGTGCGCCAGGCGGCGTGCCGGCGCGCGATCGCCGCCAGGGCCCGCTCCAGGACCGCCGGCGAGAGCGGGCCGCGCAGGCGGATGGCCGCGGTGAGGTTGAGCCCCGCCCCCTGCGGGTAGAGCTGCTCCATGAACCAGTAGCGCTCCTGGTCGAGCGACAGCGGCCAGTCCCCCTCGGCCGCGGGGCCGGTGACGCGGAGGATCGGCGGCGCCTGGGGAGCGCTCGCGGCCTTGCGCTGCTTTTCGCGCAGCTTTTCGAACAGGGCGCGCTGCTCGGGGGCGAGGGCGGAGATCCGGTCGGTGAGGCTCATACAGCTCCATCCGTCTGGGGCGGCTCTTCAGCGAGCAGGGCTTCCAGCTCCTCGGGGGAGAGGCCGCCCGCCTCCTCCTCCAGGGCCTGCCCGATGATGCGGTCCGCCAGGTCGCGCAGATCGGCGGCGTCGAACACCGTCTGCAGGGGTACGTCGAGGCCGTAGCGGTCGCGCAGGCGGATCACCAGGCGGGTGGCGAGCAGCGAGTGCCCGCCCAGCGCGAAGAAGCTGTCGCGCATCCCCACCCGCTCCAGCTCCAGCACCTCGGCGCACGCCGCGGCCAGGCTCTCCTCCACGGCATTGGCCGGGGCCACATACTCGCGCGCGCTGCCGGCGGCCGGGTCCGGCGAGGGGAGCGCCCGCCGGTCCACCTTGCCGTTGGGCGTCAGCGGCAGGCGGTCGAGGAAGACGAAGGCGGCGGGGAGCATGTAGCCCGGCCGCCGCTCGCGCAAGGCCGCGCGCAGGTCGTCGGCGGTGGCGTCACCGGTGACGTAGGCGACCAGAGATCCGACGGATCGGTCGGATCCGTCGGATCGGTCGGATCTCACCACCACCACCTCGCGGACTCCGGGCACCGCCGCCAGCGCCGCCTCGACCTCCCCCAGCTCGACCAGCGCCGCCTCGACCTCCCCCAGCTCGA
>QHVW01000484.1 GCA_003223675.1 Acidobacteriota bacterium | reverse complement strand
CGCGGGGGGAGAGCTCCGGCGCCCGGACTCCGAAACGCTCGCCCAGATCGGCGAGGAGGTGGTCGAGGACGGCGGGCAGGTCGGCGCGCCGCTCGCGCAGCGGCGGGACCCGGAAGGCGAGCACCTCCAGGCGGTAGAAGAGGTCGGGACGGAAGGTCTCGCGGGCCACGCGCCGGGGGAGGTCCTCCGAGCCGATGGCCACGAAGCGGACGTCCGCCGCCCGTTCCGCGCCGCCCAGCGGGGAGTAGCGCCGCTCCGCCACCAGGCGCAGGAGCTTGGGCTGGGAGGGGAGCGGCAGCTCCTCGACGTGGTCGAGCACCAGCGTCCCCCCCTCGGCGCGCGCCACCCGCCCCTCGCTCGGGACCTCGGCGCCGGAGAAGGCCCCCGGACGATAGCCGAAGAATTCGCTCTCGAAGAGGGTGCTGGGGATCGCTCCGGGGTCCACCTCGGCCAGCGGCCCGGCGGCCCGGGGGCTGGCGCCGTGGAGGGCGCGGGCGAGCGTCGAGCGGCCGCTCCCCGGCTCGCCGAGGATCAGCACCGGCGCCTCGGTGGGCGCGGCACGGTCGACCCCGCGCAGGCTCTCGGCCAGCGCGGGGAAGTCGTGCAGCAGACGGGACAGGGAGAGAGGCGAGACCGCGTCCGCGCTCACGCGCGGAGCTCGGCCGTCACGTCCGGCGCGTCCCCCCACAGCCTCTCCAGCGCGTAGTAGCGCCGGGTCTCCTCCTGGAAGACGTGCACCACCAGATCGCCGTAGTCGATCAGCACCCACTGCGCCCGATTGTAGCCCTCCACGTGGAGGGGGCGCACGCGGCGCTCGCGGAGCTTCTCCTGCACGGCGTCGGCGATGGCCTGCACCTGGCGCTCGCTGGTGCCGCTGCAGATCAGGAAGTAGTCGGCGAAGTCCGTGACCTTCGCCAGATGCAGGACCTTGAGGTCGATCGCCTTCCGGCCGTCGGCGGCGGCGACGGCTTCACGGGCTCTTTCCAGGGTGTCGAGGGATTGGGTGATGGGCTCTGGATTCATCGGTACAGGTCGTATTTGTGCAGGTATCGTACCACGAGCTCCGGCACCGCTCCCGGGGGAAGCGGAAGCCCGGCGGCCAGCAGCTCGCGCAGATGGGTCGAGGAGACGTCGACCGGCGGCTGGCGCAGCAGCAGGGCGCGGCCGGCGCCCGCCAGCGCGGCGATCTCCGGGTGGAGCGGGGCGGTCTCGAAGTCCCACCCCGGACGGGCCAGGACCACCAGCCGGGCGGCCTCGGGGATCTCCCGGAAGCGCACCCAGTGGTGGAGGTCGGCGAACGAGTCGCCGCCGATGAGCAGGTAGAGCTCGGCCTCCGGCATGGCGCGCCGGAAGTGCTCCAGGGTTTCAATGGTATAGGCCGGCCGGTCGAGGGTCAGCTCGTGGGGGGAGGCCTCCAGCCCCTCTTCGTCCAGCAGCGCCAGCTCCGTCATCACGTAGCGGGCCAGGGCCGGCGCCAGGGACCGCCCCGGCTTGTGGGGGGGCCGGGCGGTCGGCAGGTAGATCACCTTGTCGAGCCCCAGCTCCGCGCGGACGGCGCGGACGGGCTCGATGTGGCCGCGGTGGATGGGATCGAAGCTGCCGCCGAAGAGACCGATCTTCATGGGACCTTCCGCAGGCGCCGCGAGAGGTCGGAGATCAGGCCGGAGATCCCCTCGTTGGTGGCCGAGCTGATCTCGCGGTAGGGCAGGCCGCGCTCCGCCGCCGCCCGGCGCAGCTCCTCCCGCCGCTCGGGGACGGCCGCGTCGAGCTTGCTCCCCACGATCAGCCGCGGGCGCTCCAGCAGCTCGGAATTGAACTCTGACAGCTCGCGCTCCACGGTGGCCAGGTCCTCGGCGGCGCTCCCCTCCGGGTTGGAGAGGTCGACCAGGTGGAGCAGCACCCGGCAGCGCTCGATGTGGCGGAGGAACTGGATGCCGAGGCCGGCCCCCTGCGCCGCGCCGGCGATCAGGCCGGGCAGGTCGGCGATCACGAAGGGCTCGGAGAGCGGCCCTTCGGCCACCACGCCGAGCTGCGGGATCAGGGTGGTGAACGGGTAGTCGGCGATCTTCGGCCGCGCCGCCGAGACCACGCTGATCAGGGTCGACTTGCCGGCGTTGGGGAGGCCGATGACGCCCACGTCGGCGAGCAGCTTGAGCTCCAGCCGGAGGTGGTGCTCCTCCCCCTCCTGGCCAGGATCGGCCCGCCGCGGCGCCTGGTTGGTGGCGGTGGCGAAGCGGGCGTTTCCCCGGCCTCCCCGCCCGCCGGCCGCCACGCGCAGGCGCTCGCCGTCGTGGAGGATCTCGCCCAGCGTCTCGCCGGTCTCCTCGTCATAGACCACGGTGCCGAGCGGGACCTCCACCTCGAAATCCTCGCCGTCCTTGCCGGCGCGGTTGGACCCCTCGCCGTGGCGGCCGCGGTCGGCGGCGTAGAGCGAGGCGAAGCGCAGGTGGTAGAGGGTGTTCCGGTTGGCGCGGCCGACCAGGTACACGGAGCCCCCCTCGCCGCCGTCGCCGCCCGAGGGGCCGCCCCGGGGGACGTACTTCTCGCGGCGGAAGGCCATGCAGCCGTTGCCGCCACGTCCGGCCTGGACGTGGATCCTGGCTTCGTCGAGGAAGATCAAGGTCGCCTTCGGGGGTCGATTGGGGTGTCGATCAGAAGGCCGCGGAGCCGGACGGCGCGTCCGGCTCCAGGCGTCCTGGAAGATTTACTCGGCCGAGCCGGCCGCGTCGGGGGTGGCCGTGGGCTGCTGGACGTGCACGAACGTCCCGCGCCGGCCCCGGTTCTGGAACTTCACGACGCCGTCGAGCTTGGCGAAGAGGGTGTCGTCCTTGCCGCGGCCGACGTTCTGGCCGGGGAAGAACTTGGTGCCGCGCTGCCGCACGATGATCGCGCCGCCGGTGACCTGCTGGCCGCCGAACGCCTTGACTCCCAGGTGCTGCGGGTTCGAGTCGCGGCCGTTGCGGCTGGAGCCCTGTCCTTTTTTATGTGCCATGACTTAGGTACCTCTTGATCTGCCGTCCTAGCTGGAGGAGGGCAACTGGATCTCGTCGATGCGGACCCGGTGCATGTGCTGCCGGTGGCCGGTGGTCCGGCGGTAGGTGGTGCGCTTCTTCTTCTTGAAGACGCGGATCTTGGGGCCCTTGACCTCGCCCACCAGCGAGGCGGTCACGGCCGCGCCCTCGAGCGCCTTGCCGATTTGGGGGCCGTTGTCGCCGGAGACCATGAGAACCCGGTCGAACTTGAACGACTTGCTGTCGCCCGGATCGCCGAGGAGCTCGACGTCGATCACGTCGCCCGGGGCGACGCGGTATTGCTTACCGCCACTTTCGATCACTGCATACATAGGAAAACGCTCCCAGAGTCGTCAAAGACGCGTGGACGGCGGAACGTACCACAGGTGGCCCCGCAGGTCAATGAAAACAGGCGGGGAAGGGGGTGTATTTCCGCCCCGGAGGGGCGGGTATTTGGCAGCCTGGGGTTTCAACCCCAGGCGGGGTGCGGGGGCGGGGGCATTCCGATCCGACCGATCCGACCGATCCGACCGATTGGACAGGGCGGGACCCTTGCCCGCCCCCACCCGCCTGGGGTTGAAACCCCAGGCTGGGGAATATCCGCCCTTCCAGGGCGGGCCTCCCGCCCGCCCTTCGGGTATCCTTCTTGCTGGGGAATCCCACGCCATGCTCTTCCGGCTCTTCAGCCTCATCACCGCCCTCTACCTGCGCCTGCTCGGCGCGCACCGGCGGACCCTGGAGGCGGGGCCGGTGTCGCTGGTCTATTACGTGATGGGGCCGGAGGAGGGGGAGCCCTGGGTGCTGCTCCACGGCCTGGGCTCGATCGCCGCCACCTGGGCGCCGGTGATGCGGCGGCTGCGGCGGAGCTGCCGGATGGTGGTGCCCGAGATGTCGGCCCTCGGAGGGACCCGGTGCCCCGGCTACGGGATCGGGGTGGCGGCTTCGGGTGAGATCCTCCAGACGCTGATGGAGCGCGAATTCGGCTCCCGGCCGGTCACCCTGATGGGGCTCAGCATGGGCGGCTGGATGGCGACCCGCCTGGCCCTGGCCCAGCCCCGGAAGATCGCCCGCCTGGTGCTGGTGGACGCCGGCGGCTACCGCGACCAGGACTGGGACACCGTCGAGTCGCTGGTCCGCGTGAACGACCTCGCGGGGGTCGACCGCCTCTACAAGGCGCTGTTCGTGCGC
>QHVW01000483.1 GCA_003223675.1 Acidobacteriota bacterium | reverse complement strand
ACATCGTCTTCCAGATCGCGGGGGGCATCGCCGGCGCGCTCACCCTGCGCTGGGTCCTCGGCGGACCGGGGACGGGCCTCGGCCTGACCCAGCTCGCCCAGAATCTCTCGGTGCACGACACGACGATCACCATCACGCCAGCGGTCGGCATGGTCCTCGAGGCGATCATGACCTTCTTCCTGGTCAATAGCGTGATGAACGCCGGCATCAGCGGCAAGGCGACGATCCCTGGAGGGCTGGCCATCGGCCTCACCGTCACCTTCTGCATCCTGATGGGTGGCCCGTTGACCGGCGCCAGCGTCAACCCGGCCCGCAGCATCGGCCCCGCGGTGGCCACCGGCAATTTCAACGACCTCTGGGTCTACCTCGTCGGTCCGGCCCTCGGCGGCATCGTCGCCGGCCTGCTCTACAAGACGGTGTTCGAGGAGCGGGAGCCTCCTCGGAGGAAGTAGGTTCGGTCGTAAAACGGGGCCGCTCGCCCGGGCGGCCCCGGGCTTCCTCTATAATCCAGCCATGAGCGTTCCGCTGACGGCCGAGACCCTCCCTCTGCAGAGGGATCAGTACGGCACGATCCGGGTGGGCGGCACCCGGGTCACGCTGGACACCGTCATTCATACTTTCAATGAAGGGGCGGACGCCGAGGAGATTGCGGAGGGATTCCCGACCCTCTCCCTGGCGGACATCTATATCGTGATCGGCTATTACCTGCGCCATCGCCAGGAGATCGACGCTTATCTCGCCGAGCGCGAGGAGCAGGCACGGGAGATGCGCCGACTGGACGAAGCGAGGTTCGGCAGCCAGGAAGGGATCAAGGAACGGCTGCTCGCCCGCCGCCGTCAGCAGAGTTAGGCCGAAATCGTGATCCGATTGGCGGCCGACGAGAATTTCAACGGTCTCATCGTGCGTGGCCTTTTGCGCCGCAATCCCAATCTGGACATTCTTAGGGTGCAGGATACCGAGGTCTCGGAAGCCGACGACCCCACCGTCCTGGAGTGGGCTGCGCGCGAGGGACGTGTCCTGATCACGCACGACGTGAACACGATCCCCCGCTTTGCCTATGAGCGGATCCTCGCGGGAAAACCCATGCCCGGGGTCTTCGAGGTCAGCGACTCTCTGCCGATCGGACAAGCGGTCGAGGATCTTCTCCTTCTCGCGGAGTGTAGCGAGGAGGGTGAATGGGAAGGGCAGATCCGCTACATCCCTTTCTGAGCCCCCCTCACTCCCCCGGCTTCGGCAACACATCCGGCCACCATCCGCCCGGCACGTTCACCGGCCAGGGGCAGGTCTGCTGGATGTGGAGATCCTCGAACATCGGGCTGTCGTAGGCGAGGCTGAAGCCGAAGGCGTCCTTGCCGGTGTGGCCGCCGCAACGGTATTGCGAGGCGCCGAGGGCCATGAGGATCAGGAAGGCGATCTCCACGGCGGCGTACGTCCGCGTCCAACCCATCATCCGGGCGGCAAGCCGGGAGCGGCCGAGCGCGCCCCCCCAGAGCACCACCGGCAGGACGGCCGCCTGGAAGAGGATCAGCCCCTGCCACATCATGATCGTGGTCGGCGAGAGGGAGTAGACGATCACCGCCGCCACGAAGCAGACCCGGGCGTATCCCTTGAGCCAGGCGCGGCCGGTCGTACCCGGGGCGAGCCACTCCCGCCAGCGCCTCCGGCCTCGCCAGAGCCGGACGTTCGCCAGCAGGGGGATCACGATCGTGAGGTCGAGCACTTTCGCCAGCAGAGTCAGGCCCGGGCCCAGCCAGCGGTCGGAGCGGAGGAAGTCCGAGAAGTTGAAGGCCGCCATGTCCTTGGTCACCGAGAGCGAGGCGTAGCGCAGCCAGTAGAGGACCCCGCGCGCGAGGGGAAAAACCAGAAGCAGCCCCCGTCCGAGAAACCCCTTCCTGGCCTCGGTCACCAGGGCGGGATGGCTCATCACGTCGATCGCCCAGGGGATCAGGGGGACCACCGCCGCCAGCCCGCCAAGGATGGCGCCCGGCCAGTGGATCCGGAAGTGGCGGCGCCACCAGAGCAGGAGCGAGGCGACCGCGATCAGCAGGCAGGAGGCGTGGATCTGGAACGCCACCCCGATCCCCAGGACGTGCAGGAAGGAGGGCCAGAACCGGGCCCGCTCGCGCTGGACGAGGGCGCTCCACAGGTGGATGGCGCCGAACAGGCAGAGATAGTTGGGGTTCCAGAGGAACGAGGCGAAGTAGAGCTGCCAGGGATTCAGCCAGTAGAAGAGGGCGAGCAGCACCCGCTCGTACGGCGAGAGGATGCGCTTGAGCGCGCCGTCCAGGATCAGGTAGGCGGCGACGTGGAAGAGGAGGACGAGGGCGCTCGCCGCCCGGTGGTCCCGCCAGAGGAAGAACGGCAATCCCACCAGCAGGCTGGTGATCGCGCCCGGCTCCTTGCCCCCGGTGGACATGGGATTGCCGTAGGCGATCCATTTCCCCTTGGCCGCCAGGAGCCACCCGCGGGCCAGCAGGTTGAGCTGGTCCCCGGCGACCTGGCTATGGGCCAGAAATCCCAGGGCGATGAGGAGCCCGAGGACGAAGAGGGTCCAGACGGCGCGGGACGCGGCGGCCGGCGAGAGGCGGAAGGGGGCGCGCGAGCTCATGGATGGGAGGGGAGTGGCGTCAAGGCCGGGAGTAAAGATACTCTGTTTGAAAATGGACCCGAACAGGCCGGCTTCCTCCGGCCGCCCCGGATCGGCGCGATGGCTCGCCTGGGCCGCGGCCGCGGCGGCCTACTCGCTGGTGACGCTGATCTACCTGCGCCCGATCTGGCGCGTGGGCGGGGACTGCATCCCCTTCGCCCAGGGAGATCCGCTGTTCAATCTCTACGTTCTCAAGTGGAGCGCCCATCAGATCCGGCTCGGCCTCCCCGACCTCTGGAACGCCAACCTCTTCTATCCCACCCGCGGAGCCCTCGCCCTCTCCGACCACTTGCTGGGGCCGGCGGCGCAGCTCGCCCTGTTCCTGCTGATCGTGCCCAACGCGATCGCCGGCTACAACTTCCTCTTCTTCACCGCGTTCGTCGCGAGCGCCCTCGCCGTCTGCTGGGTCTGCCGCCGGGCGGGCCTCTCGTGGGCGGCGGCGCTCCTGGCCGGCTGGATGTACGCCTTCTCGCCGTTCCGGCTGTCGCAGATGACCCACCTCCAGATGCTCATCGTGCAATGGGCTCCCCTGACGCTCTGGTTCTGGGATCGCCTGCTCGCCGAGCGTACGGCCAGGAATGCCGCGCTGTTTCTCACCTTCTACCTGTTGACCCTGACAGGCGGGTGCTACCTCGCCTACATGATCCACGTCCCGCTGCTGGTGCTCTTCCTCAACCGCGCCGTGGCCGAAGGCCGGGGGATCGTCTCGTGGCGCTCGCTCCGTGTCCTCGTCCCCGTGGGCCTGATCGCCGGGTCTGCGGTCCTCCTGCTCTTCCTGCCCTATCTGCAGGTCGCGAGGTCGCTGGGGCTCACGCGGACGGACCAGGAGATCTGGGCATTCGGGGCGACCCCCGTGAGCTACCTGAGCCCTTCGCGGGCGAGCTTCTATTTCGGCTCTGAGGCCCGGGGTCTCCTGCACGCCTGGCTCGGGTCCGGTGCTCGGGCCTTCGCCCAGCCGGAGAGAGCTC
Organism: Acidobacteriota bacterium; assembly: GCA_003223675.1. GTDB lineage: Bacteria > Acidobacteriota > Thermoanaerobaculia > Multivoradales > UBA5704 > DATARR01. Next base: position 248 of record QHVW01000483.1, on the reverse strand, counting down.
TGTTCGCCGGCTTCCTGCCCACCCTCCTGTTCCTCGTCGGGGCCGCCGTGCGCTGGCGCGGCCGCCGGGAGGGCCCACCGGATCTCTGGGAGAGGGGGCTCGCGCTCTCCGGCCTGCTCTGCTTTTTCCTCACCTTTCCTTGGGTCTACGCCCCCCTGATGCGGGTGGTCCCCGGGATGAGCGGAATGCGGGTCCCGCCACGCTTCTACACGTTCGTCTCGCTCACCCTGGTGTTCTTCGCGGGCCGC